>JAPLIX010000389.1 GCA_026388865.1 Pseudomonadota bacterium
GCGCGGCTCTTTTATGATCTCATGCGCGCGCACCCCCATGCTGACCCGCTCTCTCCTGATAATTCGCTCATCTTCGGCTTCGGCCCGGCCGTGGGCACCACCTTCCCCTGCGCCACACGCTTCACGGTCACGGCCAAAGGCCCGCTGACCGGAATCTTTGGCGATTCCAATGCCGGGGGGTTCTTCGGCGTAAAAGCAAAACAGGCGGGCTATGACCATATTGTTTTCACCGGCGCATCCGCCACCCCGGTAGCGCTGCTCATTGAAAAGGGAAAAGCCCCGCAGCTGGTAGACGCAACCGGCCTTTGGGGCCTTGATACCTATGAAACTGATGACCGCATCCACGAGCAGTACGGCAGCTGCGAGTCTGCGCGCATCGGGCCGGCAGGAGAAAACCTGGTGCGCTACGCGAATATCTTTTCCGGCACCAAGCGCGTGGGCGCGAACGGCAGGGCCGGCATGGGCTGCGTGATGGGCTCGAAAAAGCTGAAGGCCGTGATTGTTAAAAGTGACGGCGGAGCAGTGCCGGTCGCGGACAGGAAAAAGCTTGATGAACTCTCCGCGCACTACCGCGAAATCTGGGGCCAGGGGCCGGGAACCGCTGCCAACGCTGAATACGGCACGCTCATCCTCATAGCACAGATCGGGGCTGAGGCTTCCATTAAAAACGACCAGGAGCACATCAGCCAGGAACAGCTTGACCAGTATGACCTGGAACTGTTTTTAAATAAATATAAGAGCGGCAAGACCGCGTGCTATCGCTGCCCGGTGGGCTGCTCCCAGAAGTGGAAAGTTGCTGACGGCCCCTATCAGGGCACCAGCGGGGACAAGATAGAATTCGGCCACTACCTGCATCTGGGCCCGCTGCTCGGCATTTTTGATTTCCCCGCCATGTTTCACCTTGCTGACATGACCAACCGCCTGGGCATGGACTGCACGCAGTTCGGCTGGAACCTGGCAATGGCCATGGAATGCTTTCAGCGCGGCATCCTGGGATCTGAAGCTACCGACGGGATAGAACTTAACTGGGGAGATGCGGAGATGGCCGCGAAGATGATGCAGAAAACCGCCATGCGGACGGGCTTCGGCAGCATCCTTGCGGAAAATATCCCGGAGATGATCCGGCGGCTCGGCCCTGAATCAAAGCCCTACGGGTTTCACACCAAGGGCATGACCTTTCCCTACAACCGCAAGGAGGTGCTGCCCATGGGCCTTGCCTCTTCTGTTGCCGCCCGCGGTGCCGACCACATGAAGGGGCACCCGTTTTCAGGTCTCGTTGGTGCGCGGGAGATGCTGGAGCGGATTTTCGGCAAAGATATTCCGGAAGAGATTACCGATCACCGCAGCCCCGTGGCCAAGGGCCGCGTGGTCTGGTGGCATGAAAACTACAAGATGGTGATGGACTCGCTGGGCCTGTGCTTCATCCCTGTTGCCGCAACCACTATCTACGGCGACCCCCTGATTCTGATTGAAGAGCTGGGAGAAATTTATCAGGCAATAACCGGCAATGATCCGGGATTGCTGTTTGCAGCAGGAGAGCGGGCCTACCAGATAGAAAAGAGCTACAATGCGCTGCTTGGCATCAGCAGGAAGGACGACATGCGCCAGGGCTCTACCCGGGGACAGGAAGACCCTATCAATCATCCCGGAATGCTTGATGAATACTATTTTTATCGCGGCTGCTCTGCCGATGGTATCCCAACCAGAAAAAGGCTTAAAGAGGCAGGTCTTGCAGAGGTTGCAGAGGATCTTGCTAAAGCAGGGAAAATTTCAGATCGGGAATGCCCGGCCATAGAGGAACTGGTGGCAAAGTGACGCGGGTTTCGTGGCTTGGGATTCGGGGCTCGTGATAATTAACTGAAAATCCCCTAACCCGGACAAGCCGGAACCAAAGTTAACCGCAAAGACTAAAAAAAAAGAAGATTGAATTTGGAACTCAGGAACTCACAAAGGTAAATTCGATTCGACTAAGCTCATCGCTGGCAGGAACTCACAAAGGTGAAAACAAAATTTTCCTGATTTCTTGAGTTCCAGATTTTTAATTTTTCTTTCCATTTTTGCAAGAAATTTAGTCTTAAGAGACTCATCCCCGATTCATAAGGAGATCGTAGTGGGCACGCACAGCTGTGAAATAGGGGTTATCGGCCTTGGCGTGATGGGCCGTAATCTGGCGTTGAACTGCGCTGAGCACGGGTTCCCGGTTGTTGTGTATAACCGCACCGCAGAAAAAACCAGCGAATTTATCGTGCGTGATGCGGCCGGCGTTGCCCTTCGCGCCGGCTACACTCTGCAGGAATTTACAGAACTCCTCCGGAAACCGCGTGCTGTTATCATGATGGTGCCTGCCGGGCCGCCCGTTGATAGTATGATCCAGGAGCTTCTTCTCTTCCTTGAGGCCGGTGACGTCCTCATTGACGGCGGCAATTCCCGGCCTGTAGATACAGACCGGCGCGGCAAATCCTTGCAGGAAAAGGGTATCCTGTATCTGGGAACCGGTATTTCCGGAGGTGAAGCCGGCGCCCGTTTCGGTCCCAGCATCATGCCCGGCGGTCCGCAAAAAGCATACGAGCGGGTACAGCCGGTCATGGAAGCGATCGCCGCCCGCGCTGAAGGTGCGCCCTGCGTCTCCTACCTCGGCCAGGGTTCAGCCGGCCATTATGTCAAGATGGTGCATAACGGCATTGAGTATGGGCTCATGCAGCTGATAGCAGAGACCTATGATGTGATGAAGCGGGGGCTTGGCCTGCAGGCAGGTGAGCTGCACCATATCTATGCCCAATGGAACGAGGGTAAGACTGCATGCTATCTGCTGGAGATTACCGCCCGGATTTTTTCTGCCCTTGACGAAAAAACCGGCCAGCCTCTGATCAATCTGATACTTGATGCCGCGGGACAAAAGGGGAGCGGCATGTGGACCTCACAGGAAGCGCTGAATCTTCAGATACCAACACCGACTATCGATGCTTCAGTTGCAATGCGTAATCTTTCCGGACTGAAAAAAGACCGCACCGCCGCAGCCGGCGTACTGGGACTGGCGGCGCCTGCTTTCAGCGGCGACCGCAGAAGATTCATTGAGCAGCTGCGCGGCGCCTTCTATGCGGGAATGCTTCTTACCTATACCCAGGGGTTTGCCCTGCTCTATCGCGCCTCGCAGGTTAATACGTACCGCCTGCGCCTGGCAGAGGTTGCGAGAATCTGGCGGGGCGGCTGCATTATCAGGGCCTCCCTGCTCAATGGTATAGGCACTGCCTGCCGGATAAATCCTGACCTATCCAATCTGCTGATGGATGAACAGATTGCTCAGGCTCTTATCACGCATTGCGATGATCTGCGGGCAGTGGTGCAGTCTGCAGCAGCGATGGGAATCCCTGCGCCAGCCTTCATGGCTTCACTTTCCTACCTTGACAGCTACCGAAGCCCGTGGCTGCCGGCAAACCTCATCCAGGCGCAGCGGGACTGCTTCGGCGCCCACACCTATGAGCGGCTGGATATGCCCGGAACCTTTCACTCAAAGTGGCAGAAGGACCGGGATTAGTGATTCGGGGTCAGAGGTTCGAAAAGCTGTATCCAGGGGCATGCGGACTATAACCGTCAGATAACCCTTTGCTGCAATAGCGTGGGCTGCCGGTGCGCAGGGGCGGAAATCAACCAACCCCCCTCGGGTAGATAATAAATATCCCCCTGCTGTCAAACAGATTGCCGCAGCGACATAACCTGCTAAAAACCCTATGGTTATCTCAATTTATTACTTAACCTATTGAAATTACATTTTTATTTTTTGTTTGACATGCTTTTTAAACTTCCCTATACTCCCCCCAAGTCGCAGGGGTTGGCATCTTAAAATAATCCCCGTGATAAACCCATCCAATCGGGCATGATGTGGTTAATGCCATGGTTGCTTTATGGTAGACCGGTATTGAAACTTTAAATAATAGCGGCTCACTGGTTGCACTATCTCTCGACCAGTGCCGGTGTAACAAAGACCCTGCATAGGACTTGTTGTGTACCGGTAAAGAGCTGTTCTGGATGCAAGCAGTTTCTGGGAGGGACTGTGAACATAACAGCAATAGCTATAATACACGAGAGACATAACTGGCGGTTTGTAAACCGCTGTATACCTATAGTATGCAGCCTGTTGCTGCTTATCCCTTTTACCCATACCGCATATGGCAAGACCAAGCCATCCACCGGCCCCGTCTCCGCCCGCAAGACCCTGGTAAATGACAGTAAGCTTCAGAATGAAATGAAAAAATACCTGGGCACCCCGTATGAACGCGGGGGAACCGGTCCGGACGGGATTGACTGCTCAGGATTTGCCCGGCTGATATACAAGAACGTTTATGGTATTGAACTCCCCCATAATGCTGCCTCCCAGTCAAAATGCCCGCCCTATCTGCTGAAAAAGGTTTCAACCGAAAAAATGAAGACCGGTGATTTGATTTTCTTCTCTTCAGGTAAAAACAGGCAGAGCATAACCCACGTGGGGCTCTATCTTAAAGATGGGGAATTTATACATGCCTCCCGCTCAAAGCAGGAAGTTGTTGTTTCCAACCTTTTTGAGGGAAACTGGAGATCAAAAATTGTCTCTACCAAGCGCCTGGCAAGCATGACCGCATGGGACGAGGAAGAAACAATCCGTGCGGGCAGCATTGACTTTTCCCCCGGCAAAAAGAATACCTTCAGACTGCACTATAAGGTAAAGGCAGTACCTCTGGCTAAAGCAGCGCCCAACAAATACGCTCCTCTCTATTACCGCGATCCATCCCAGGAGATGGAGCTGCGCTATACCAGGCCCCTCTATGGCAAGGCCTGGAGCGTCAATATGAGCGCTTTCCGGTGGCAGAAGTCTATAGACAATGGCTATTCACTAGCGCCTGATTCCATTGAACAGAAAGCTTATCGGACTACCCTGTACAGCCGCGGGGTGAGCATGAGCAGTGATATTAAACCCCTTCAGTGGTTAAGTATCCGGCCGTCTCTGACCTACCTTACCTATGGGCCGGGCACTGACCGCATGGACCTCCAGGGGCGCACCGTGGGAGTGGATGTCAATGTGCTGCCGGAATCCAGAACCTGGACGCTCTCTACCGCAGTCCAGTACTCAAACATGAATTCCACGGGATCGCGCCAGGTTAATTATAATGGCAAGGATCGGAACGCCCTTGATATGTCGCTTAAATACCGCCAGCAAATCTCAGACCGCATGCAGATTACACTTATAGGACAACATTTGCAGAAATCGAGTGCCAACGGGATTGAAGATATCATCGGGGTTGACAAAACTGATGAACGGCTCTCATTTATGCTTAATTTCATGTATTAAAAGCGCCCATGCCCGTATCCTATGGTTACCGAGACCTCTGCAGAAGGGATTGACAGAACAAGTGTCAATCCCTTTTTTATCTCTGCTGCTTAAGAATTAATACCGCCAGCGGCACGAAGAGATACCTGGTAATAAACACCCGGTTAAAGCTTTTGAATGAGGCCCATTATGCAGGAACTTCCCAAAACCATACACAAGCGCGATGATGCGCTGGTCAGCTTTGATGAGCAGAAAATCAAACGGGCGATCTTCAGGGCCGGGCTTGAAGCCCTGGAAGATGAGCAAAAGGCCCGCGCCATAGCTGAGCTCACCGGCAGCAAGGTCCTGGAAAAAATCAGCAACCTGTATGCTGATACCATTCCCTCGGTAGAGAACATCCAGGACCTGGTTGAAGAAGTGTTAATGGCAGAGGGCTACACGGCGGTAGCACGAAGCTATATCCTCTACCGTGAAGAACACAAGTATCTGAGGCAGGTAAAAAAAATCTACGGCATCCGCGATGACCTGAAGCTGCCTCTGAATGCCCTGTTTGTGCTCAAAAAACGCTATCTGCTGAAGGATGATAACCAGAGCGTTGTTGAAACTCCGGGAGAGCTGTTCCAGCGGGTTGCAAAAGCCATCAGCGAAGCCGAGCTTAATTTCCCGTCAGCTCAGCGCAGGGAAGAAGTTGAAGAAACTTTTTTCCAGATGATGACC
This sequence comes from Pseudomonadota bacterium, assembly GCA_026388865.1. Taxonomy (GTDB): domain Bacteria; phylum Desulfobacterota; class WTBG01; order CAIYCZ01; family CAIYCZ01; genus JAPLIX01. The sequence continues at coordinate 6,020 of JAPLIX010000389.1, forward strand.
GCACTTGAGTTCATGCCCAACTCCCCCACCCTCATGAACGCGGGAACTATCCTGGGGCAATTGTCCGCCTGTTTTGTCCTGCCCGTAGAGGATTCTATCCCCGGCATTTTTGAGTCGCTGAAAAACATGGCCCGCATTCATCAAAGCGGCGGCGGCACCGGGTTTGACTTTTCCCGCATCAGGCCGCGGGGTGATATTGTCAGCACCACCAAGGGTGAGGCGTCCGGGCCGATCTCGTTCATGAGCATTTTCAACCAGGCAACCGGCATCATTGTCCAGGGCGGAAGGAGGCGCGGCGCCAATATGGGCATCCTGCGCTGCGACCACCCCGACATTTTTGACTTCATTCAGGCAAAACTGAATGACGGTGCTTTTGCCAATTTTAACCTCTCGGTCGCGGTCACTGATGCCTTCATGGAGGCGGTGCGCGCGGATGGAAACTTTGATTTACTCAACCCCCGGACACGCAAGAAGGTCAAATCCGTAAAGGCGCGGTCAATATTTAACCTGCTCGTTCACTCCGCCTGGCGCTCAGGAGACCCGGGGCTGGTGTTTCTTGATGAGATCAACCGCCACAATCCCACCCCTAAAGCCGGCATGATAGAGGCCACCAATCCCTGCGGTGAGATACCCCTTTTGCCCTATGAAAGCTGCAACCTTGCCTCGATCAATCTGGCAAAATTTGTACAGGGAAAAGCCATTGACTGGCAAAAGCTGCGGGAGCGGATCCGCTGGGGGGTGCGCTTTCTGGATAATGTGATTGAGGTAAACAAATACCCGCTGCCGCAGATAAAAGATATCACCCACGCCAACCGTAAAATCGGGCTGGGCGTTATGGGCTTTGCCGATATGCTCATCAGGCTGGGCATCCCCTATACTGCCCCGGAGGCAATAACAACCGCTGAAACGCTCATGCAGTTTTTCCACCACGAATCGCTCAATGCCTCCCAGAACCTGGCACAGGAGCGGGGGGTATTCCCCAACTATGAGCAGTCGGTGTATCCGGGTAAAAATCTGAGGCTGCGGAATGCCACGGTTAACACGGTCGCCCCGACCGGCACCATCAGCATTATCTGCGGCTGCTCAAGCGGCATTGAGCCCCTCTTCGCCCTGAGTTACGTGCGCAATGTGCTGTCCGGGTCAAAGCTGTTTGAGAAATCCGGCAGATGGAAGAGATCCCGGAAGAGTTGCGAAGGCTCTTTGTCATTTCCTTTGACGTGCCGCCGGAGCAGCACCTGTGGATTCAGGCCGCATTCCAGAAATATACTGACAACTCGGTCTCTAAAACCATTAACCTCCCGCCTGATGCAAGTATCGATGATGTCAGCCGCATCTACCTGCTGGCCCACGAGCTTAAGTGCAAGGGCATCACCATCTACCGCTACGGCACCAGAGAGAACCAGGTGCTCTCGTTCGGCTCGCGGCCGGGTGGAGAAGGAGATTATGAGGGCGGAGACTTTGTCACCGCCGGGTCAGAATTTGCCGGCGACTGCTTTAACGGCACCTGCCTGTTCTGATGCTGTCTGAAAATTTTAAAAGGGAGTAAACAATGCTTTCAGCCAAAGAACGCATACCGGATATTATTAAAATACTGCGCAAGCACTACCCGGCAACCTGCACCGCCCTGCACTTTGAAACGCCGCTGCAGATTCTGGTGGCCACCATTCTTTCAGCCCAGTGCACTGACGTGCGGGTGAATATGATAACCCCGTCCCTGTTTAAGAAATACCCCACCGCGCGGGAGTTTTCCCGGGCGCGGCAGGAAGACCTGGAGCAGGAAATCCGCTCCACCGGTTTTTTCCGCAACAAGTCAAAAAACATCATCGCTGCAGCGCAAAAGATGTGCGCTGACTTCGACGGGAAGGTGCCGGATACCATGGAAGACCTCATCAAGCTTCCGGGCGTTGCACGAAAAACTGCCAACATCGTGCTCTCAAGCGGCTATAAAAAAGCAGAGGGCATTGCGGTTGACACCCATGTAAAACGGCTCTCCGAGCGGCTGGGATTGAGCACCAAAACCAACCCGGAAAAAATCGAGCAGGACCTGCTTACTCTGGTTCCGAAAAAGGACTGGCTTGACTTTAATTATCTGCTGGTGAATCACGGCAGGGCAATCTGCATTGCGCGGACACCCAAATGCCGCGAGTGCCCGGTACAGCTCTTGTGCCCGGCAACTGTGAAATTCTTAAAAGGGTGAATGGGTCAAGCGGTGAGT
>JAPLIX010000535.1 GCA_026388865.1 Pseudomonadota bacterium
AGGACAAGCGGGGCCGGGAAAAGGAGCAGGAGATTAAGACCGTCCGTGAGCTGAGCAGCTTAAAAAAGTAACAGGGCTCAGATGACATTAAGGGGGCAGCGCCCTAAAACACAGCCTCTGAAAGTATCATCCAATGAATAAAGAAAATAATTCATGAGGTGAAAAGGAAAACGTGAAAAGTGAAAAGGCGCGAGGCCAGTTACTAACTGCTTCGTTGTAGAATAAGCAATAAGGAGATAGAAAATGCCTTTAAAATCCTATGAGCACTGCTGCTCTTCGTGTATTGCTCTCGCAAACCTTGGGAAGATTGAAGGAGTGATACCCATCATCCATGGCCCGCAGGCCTGCACATTCGGCAATCAAATCGGCTCCATGTTCTGCAGGCCATCCAGATTACTGACAATTGGTACTACACTAAAGAAAAGTGAAGTTATATTTGGCGGTGAGGATAAGCTCAAAGAACAAATTATTAATGTTTATAACCAGTACAAACCTAAAATAATTGTAATAATAAATACCTGTGTCCCACAGCTCATTGGTGAGGATATGAAAGGCGTAATAATTGAATTGCAGGAGGAAATACCAGAGCTGAAGGTGACCTATTGCGAAACAGGATTCAACCAGCCAAAATCCACACCGTTAGGTAATGATGTTTCCTGGCGGGCAATTATTGATGTGCTGGAGCCCAGGGATATGATTAAAGGTTCAGTTGGGATTCTTGGCCGGGCAGGGCAGGATGCGGATAGCCTGGGGTACCTTACATCGCTATTGAGAGAAGCGGGTATTACGACCTTTGCCTTTCCCGCAGGGCACATTGATGAAATGGCAAAGATTATACAGGCTGAGTATCTGTGCCCTATTCATTTAGTACCCTTTTTAACCTGTAAACGAATTAATGAACGATTTGGATCAAAGACCGTTTATTTTGAACTGCCGGTGGGGATTGCGGGCACTACCAATTTTCTGCGTCGTGTTGCGGAAAAATACTGGCTGAATTCGGAGCAGAAGTGATTATTGTGCCATCCATGCGCAATGCCTTTGCCCGCCAGGAGCAGGACATTTTGCAAAAGCGCTATGGCTCCCGCATTATCTTTCATGAAAATGACTTTAACAAAGTTTCAGACCTTGTAGGTTTATACAAGCCGGATGTTGTGTTTGGTGATTTCCAGGCACGCGTTGAGGTTATACGGGACCTTATCCCCTGTCTCATCAACGAGAACTATTTAAATGAATACGGCTATGATTATGCCCTGGACTTTGGTGAAAACTTTTTTGAGAACTTGAAGCAGCCATTTTTTACAGAGTGGAAGGATATGATGAGTCAGTACGCATGATAGAATCTGGAACTCAGGAACTCAAAAATTACAGCCTAATCAAATTAATCTGGAACTCAGGAACTCATGAATTAATAATATTGATTTTAAGAGCGCCTGCTTTATTGCAATGAGGTTGCGATGCCTGATATTACTAAAATAAAATTATCCGGACAGCAGCAGTTAACAATGAAGGAGATTCATAAGCCATCTTCTTTTGAAGGCGCTTTGTGGGCCGCGCAGGGGATAACAGATGCCCGGGTGATCTATCATGCTCCGCCCGGCTGTTATCTTATGCAGCACATGAACTCCATTTGCAATGAATGGCATCCTGAGATGTACAGCACGCTCATATCATACGCTGAAGTTATGCAGGGCACCGGTAAAAAGCTTGAGGAGGTGCTGGAAAAGGTTGTTGCTGAAAAGCCGCAGGCAATTATTATAATAACCTCACCTGTTATTGAGATTACCGGCGATGACGTTCAGGGTGCAGTCGCGGCTGCAGGATTTGAGAAGACGGTAATAATAAGACCAACCCTGGGCGGCACACTTGCTGATGGAAAGGAAAAGGCTTTTATCGCTCTGACCGGATTGATGAAGGCAGACAAAGAGAAGCGGAAAAAGTCCGTCAATTTAATAGGGCCGACCTATAACACGTTCAACTGGCGGGCGGATGTATTTGAACTCAAAAGAATGCTCTCTTCCATCGGTATCTGCGTCAACGCTGTTTTAACTGCTGACTGCACGGTTGATGAAATTGTACATGCACCCCGGGCTGAACTGAATATATGCATGTATCCATATGATTGCGGGATAGAATGTGCCAAAAAAATGCAGGAGCAGTTCAGCATACCGTATACTGCAAGCCATATTCCCCTTGGCTTCAGAGAATCAGCTGCCTGGCTTGATGACATTGCCCGGTTCTTTCTGATTGATGCAAAGAAGTATATTGCCCAGGAAATAAAAAGTGCCCGGGACTTTGTCACAACGCTTTTAGTAACCAACACCTTCTTTGAATCAACGGCTGCCCTCTCAACTGACAACTGTGATACCTACAGCGTCGGGATAAGCAGTTTTCTGAAAAGAGAGCTCGGCATGGATGTTTGCATGGCTTCGGTAGCAACTGATGAGGCATTAGAGAAAGTGTCACAGGTTTGCGCAACAGTACTATTAAATCCAAGCATTGATGAGAAGAAGGCCGTGCTGCTGGAAAAATCACCGACCATTATTCTCGGGAACTACTATGACCTTAAGCTTGCAACAGACCTTGGCTTCAAAAACTTCCAGTTTGCTGATATCCCGCTTATCGGATACATATTTTCTGAAACCACTCCTTTCATGGGCTTCATGGGTGCTAAGCATCTGGTGCAGGCCATGGGCAATGAAATTTACACCAAGATATTTATTGAGACCAAGGGGGAAATGGAAGGCGCCATATCAGCAGGGGAGGTGCCCTGGGAACTGGATGCGGAGCGGGCGCTGGGAAGGATTGCTGAGATGCTCCCGCATTTTATACGTTCAATCGCGCTGAAGAAAATTCATCAAGTGGCAGATGAGACAGCCGTGCAAAAAAAATCTTCGGTCACGCTGGGGATCCTGCAGGAGGTCGCCACAAAATATACCCCGACGAGGTTTAAGTCCAAATATGCCACCATCTTTACGGATATAAAAGATACCCCGCTTGTTCCAGATGGCGCTGAGCAGACAGTGTTCCAGATGGAGTGGGATCAGTCCGCTAAAGAGATGCTTGAGATGGTTCCCGATGAGTTCGTGGCAAAGGCTGTGAGGGAAACAGAAGGCTATGCCCGCGAGAACAATTATAATCAAATAACTACAGCGGTTGTCGATGAATACCGGAAGAAGCTCGGCTTTTGATTAATTGAAATAACTATTCTTCGTCAAACCGCTTATCCCTCAGACTGTCTACAAACCGCGGGGTAATGACAGAAATTCCTTTTTCTTTTGCTGCATCAACAACCACTTCTATCATTCCATTCAAAAAGATAGCGGGCACTTTTAAAAGCCGTGCGCAGGCATCTTCCTGCCATTTGACTGCCGGGTCAAATCGGGAACAGGCATACTTAACGGTTGCCATGGTGTTGCCTTTTTCCCGCGGGATCGGGATAGCATAGGGTGGTGAGTGCCTGGCAAACCAGAACCGTACATTATCCCGGTATCCATAATCAACGGGCATGGCAGGAAACCCCTGTCCCTTGAATAAACAATCACGCCATTTTCTTTGCATGATGATTTTGTCAATGCGCAGCAGAAAATGGTATTCCATGTGCTCTTTATTATACTGCAGCGGAAAGCTCTCATCCCAGCTGCATAAAAAGACCTGAACCGCCTCTTTAACAATATCAGGATGCGTCGCGTAAGCCTGGCAGTTGCGCGGCTTGCTATACGGGGCTGCAGGCAGCAGGGTAAAAATGCTTTTCTTCATTTTCTCCTCAGTGGTCTCACCGGGATAACCAAGCATAACGCAGTTCTTCATATATTTTTTAGTGTCGGGAATAAAATTAAGGGCGCAAACTTTCGTGCGTATGATGTTAGCGGCGGTATTGCTGCTGCCGCGGGCGATAAGCATCATGGCGTGCTGCTGGTCTCCGGCGATAATATGGGGAAAGCAAAGTGAATACGGTCCCAGGTTGATCATTCCGGACTCAGAAAAGGTGCTCACCAGTATCACCGGCATCGGAATAAAACTCGACGTCTGATAAAAGTTATCTACAATTCGTACCTCGGTAAAATCCTGAGACATGCATGACCCCCATTGTGTATGACTGATACTGTTCAAATCAAGCGCCACCAACAGATGGCTACCTCTGAAAATATCATTCCCGTGAAAACGGGAATGATATAACCAATTAAAATTACTGGACTCCCGCTTTCGCGGGAGTGACGGATTGGGAATAATTAGAGGTTCTCAGATAATATAAGAGCCTTTGAATTTCAAGAAAAATAAAATGAAGGGCTGATAACTATATCTTGACTCGAAAGTTGCTTGTGATAATAGTTAGGAAACTAAATATAAGTTATCAAAATAAATAAAATATGGCAATATAATAGTTCCACTTATAATCGGCTGACCATTTACCGGTTGTGAAGACTGGAAGGGGAAAGTGAAAAGTGAAAAGTATAAATGAAGACATTAACTTAAAGGAAATTGAGGAATTCGGAGATCAGCTGCGCAATTGGAGAAATTTTATCGCTGAGTTTTTTAATAAAGTAATAAAAGACAGCGGCAAAATATCCGGCTTTGATTTCAGTATGTCACAGTTTAAAACCATGGGAGCCTTTCGGGAAAATACGGTCTATACCATGGGCGAGTTAAGTAAAAATGCTTCTGTTACCATGCCGACAATGACTGAAATGATTGATAATCTGGAGCGGGAAGGAATTGCCGAGCGGATAAGGGATTCTCAGGATCGGAGGGTAGTCAAGGTACGTTTAACTGAAAAAGGAAAACAGCTGCGCAAGAAATTCATGGATAAACGAAGGAATGAACTTAAAAACATACTCAGCAATCTGAGCAAAGAAGACCGGGGTGAGCTTATGAATGCGCTTGCCAAAGCGTACAGCGTACTGAAGAAAAACAGCACGGTATAATACGGCCTAAGCAATAAACAGATAAGGAGAAGATTATGCTTAAAAGCTATGAGCACTGCTGTTCTTCTATGCAAGCTTTGGCAACACTGGGGAAGGTGGAGGGAATCATTCCTTTGCTGCATGGTCCGCAGCCATGCGCCTATCAGCTTCAGATAGGAACCATGACCTGCCGTCCATCACGCCTCCTGACCGCTGGTACTTTGATTAAGAAATCAGAGGTGGTCTTTGGCGGCGAAGAGAATTTAAAAAATCAACTAATAAATATGTACCGCCAGTATAAGCCAAAAATAATCGTAATCATCAATACCTGTCTTCCCCAGCTTATAGGCGAGGATATAAAAGGGGTAATCAGTGAAATAGAACTGGAACTGCCTGATTTAAAGGTGACCTATATTGACAGCGGATTCAATTTCCCTAAATGTATGCCTCTGGGAAATGATGTGGCGTGGGTATCGATCGTGAGACTGCTTGATAAAAAAGAAAAGGTGCAGGGATCAATTGGTCTGGTAGGAAGGTCAGGGCAGGATGCCGGAGCTTTTACCTCATTTGACACGTTTTTAAAGCGCGCAGGGATTACGGTATTCCCGTTTCCCGCTCCGCATCTGAGTGAAATGGAAAAAATTGCTTGTGCAGAAATTATATTCCCAGTCCATGTAGTACCGTTCCTGACCTGCAAAGAGATGAGCGAACGCTTTGGGTCACGGGTAGAATATATTGAAATTCCCGCAGGAGTGCAGGGCACTACAAATTTCCTGCGGGGGGTTGCTGATATTCTGAAAAATCAGAAGCTGCATGATCTGGTGGATCAGCAGGAGCAGGAAATGCGGCCCCGCATTGAAGCTATAAAAGAGCGCTTTGCCAAAAACCCGGTTAAAGTGATGTTTGCATTTGGGCCGGCAAGTGAATTCGGGCTGAGCAAGATTATGGCTGACTTCGGCGCTGAGGTCATAATGATACCTTCAATGAAAAATAAGTTCGCACAGCAGGAAAAAGAGCTGCAGAAGAAGCGATACAACGTGACTATTATCGAGGAAGATTTTGATACCCTGGAGGATCTCTATGATCAGTACCGGCCGGATGCCGTGTTTTGTGAAACGCAGGGCCGGGTAGAACTTACCTCGCGGCTTATTCCAACATTTTGCAACATGACTTATTTAACTGCTTACGGATATGACTTTGCTCTGGATATTGGAGAAAAGTTCCATGAGAGCATGAAGCTCGATGTATTATCATCCTGGAGAGATGTGGTTCAGAGATACGGAGGTGATCTTTATGCGTAGCACGGAAGATAAGGCACAGAAGACAACTCGGGAACTGGCAGGCGCCCGCGTGTGGACGGCTCTCGGCATAAAAGATGCGCGGGTTATCTACCATGCTCCTCCCGGCTGCTACATAAGTCAGCATATGGATGCGCTGATGCATGAGTATCCGTTTGAATTATATACGACTTCACTTTCATATGCCAATGTTATGCAGGGTGCAGAGAACCAGCTCGAAGCAGTATTGAGAAAAACCCTGGCACGAAAACCAATACCGAAACTGGTAATCATTGTTACTTCTCCCAGTGTTGAAATAACCGGCGATGATGTGGAGGGGGTTGTAGAAAAGGTGGGTGATAAAAACTGTGTCGTAATAAGGCCCCCGATTGGCGGAAGCCTGCACGAGGGAAGAGAAAAGGCGTTAATAAGTCTGATAGACATAATGGTCCCAGCTGTTGAAAAGATAGATAAAACAGTGAATTTTATTGGTCCGACTTTTGATACCTTTAATTGGAGAGCTGACGCATTTGAACTAAAAAGAATGCTTTCACGCATCGGCATCAAGGTTAATGCGGTACTGACCGGCGGATCACGAGTGAATGAAATTATTAACGCACCACGCGCTTTATTAAACCTCTGCTTGTATCCCTATGACTGCGGTATTGAGACGGCGCAGATCATGGAGAAGAAATTCGGCATTCCGTATCTTGCCGGCCACGTACCAATTGGTTTTAAAGAGTCTGCTGTCTGGCTTGAAGAAATTGCTGACTTTTTCAAGGTGGACGCACGGGAATATCTTAAAGAAGAGACCGAAATGATATTTGAACTAATTCAGTCCTTTATGGTGCTGCCTATTACGTTTGAATGCTCTGCTGCTCTGTCGCTGGATAATAACGATACCTATGCAGTGGGCATAAGTCAATTTCTGAAAAAGGAATTGGGAATGGAGCTCTCAATGGTTGCTGTAGGAAGTGCTGCTGCAGGGGAAAAAGTAAAAGAGGTCTGCAATAATGTTCTGGTAGAGCCTACCATTGATGAAAAGAAGGAGCAGTTTATCGAAAAGGGCCCGATGATGATTATGGGTAACTTTTATGATTTAAAGGTAGCCAAAGAACTTGGTTTTAATAACTTCCTCTTCGCTGATATTCCAACGCTGGGATACATTGCCACAGAGGCAAGCCCCTACATGGGTTTTCAGGGGGTAAGGAATTTGATTCAGCAAACGGGCAATCAGATTTATATCAATTTTCTCATTGAGACCAAGGGCGGCATGGAAGAAGCCATCTCTTTGGGAGAAATTCCCTGGGACCTTGATGCCCGGGAAGCGTTTGTTAAAGTCGCAGCCGTAATTCCACATTTTATTAAAGCTACCGCCATGAGAAAGCTGCAGAAAAAAGCAGAAGAGCTTGCAGTTAAAAATGGCACGGGAATTACTATGGATATAATTAGAACGGTAACAGAACAGTACACGCCAACCAGGTTTAAATCAAAATTCTTATCTGTATTGCAGGGCGGTCAAGACGGAGAGCAACCGGGGGAATTTTCTACAGAACTAACATTTACCATGGAATGGGACGCACCAGCCAGGGAACTGATGGAAAAGATTCCGCAGGAAGTTCAAGCAATGGCAGTTGCAGGTACTGAGGAATTTGCCAGAGAGAAAGGCTACAAAAAAATAACAGCCGGCGTAGTGAATGAGTTAAAAGAAAAGGCTGGCATGGGTAATAAATAACCTTATATACTATTTGTTACAAGATACAGGGAGGATATAAATGGCAAAAATAGATACTACTAAATGTGTTGGATGCGGTGGATGTATAGATATTTGTCCGGTGATAGCGATTGCTATGATACAGGATGTGGTGACTGTAGATCCGGAGATATGCACCAAGTGCGGTATATGTATTAAGGTTTGCCCGGTTCGAGCTCCTTTTGAAGATTAATAAAATATCAGTAACCATTTTTATTTACCTTACAAATAATTTACCGCAGAGAGCGCTGCGATCGTAGAGTATTATAATAAATTTGCCAGAATACCCTGCAACTTGTGGCAGGGATAAATGGTCTTAAAAAGAAATCAGATTAGAAATCAAGAGATTTTGTTGCTTATACGAGGAGAATCAAATGACAATAAAATAGGATCTCGTGATAGTGGGCGCTGGACCCGCCGGGTTGATGGCTGGACGAATAGCTGCTGA
>JAPLIX010000469.1 GCA_026388865.1 Pseudomonadota bacterium
AATTGCTGCCGATGGTTTCCGCTCCCGCAATCTGCAGGCTGTACTTGGCGGAGATTATCTTCCGGTCATCCACAATCGCCCCGCTTGCATCCGCCACTTTGGAAAATGACACGGTTATATCCGATAAGCCGAAATCAGGCGCAAACGACACTGATGCGCCGTCTGATGCGCTCACAGTGCCGCCGCTTGCCGGGCTGATGGTGGTGCCGGCGGTGCTGCCCCCAAAATTCAGTACGCAGCCCTGGGTAGCTTTTATCCAGTATCCGTATCCCGGCTCCATCTGGCTGAGATCGCTGAATCCCGCATTTGCCGGATCGTAGAGCTTCCAGGTACCGTTCATGTATGCCCAGACCGCGCTGTACTGGCCGCTGATTGACTGCAGGGCATCAGTGAGCGCTTTCGCCGCAGTGCCGCAGTAGCCAACCAGGTTCCAGCCCGCAGTTAGCGCCACTGAAGAAGGCGCGGCAGTGCCGCTGCCGGAAAGCGTTCCGCTCTGGGTCATTTTTATCCAGTAACCGATACCCGGCTGCATGGCTGAAAGATCGCTGAACCCCGCATTTGCCGGGTCATACAGCTTCCAGGCGCCGTTCACGTATGCCCAGACCGCAGTGAATTTCCCGGCAATGGGAGAGGTTACCTGGGCTATGGCAGGGTCTTGCGGCTGCTCCGGCAGGGAAATCAGATTCCAGCCCTGCGAGAGGTTTATCTGGTATGCAAAGCAATCGCTTACAACAGCACAATAAAAAACCAGCACAATACACGCTGACAGCAGGCAGTGATTATTTTTTATGGTCATAAAATACCCTCTCGTATCTATCTATTATGACGGTTATCTTTTGTACTCAATGCCCAGCTCATCAAATAAAATACCCTGCTTGAATTTTACCTGAAGGTCGTTGATAGCTTTAGCAAGTTCGGGGCTTGCCTGGCTGGATAGCAGAGAACACAATCGGTCAATGTTACTGATCGTGTTTTTATTGATCGCTAACGGCGCATTGCTGAGTGCAGATTTAATCAATGGCAGTATGACCGGGAGTGTGCTCGCGGCAGCCCGGCGCGTTTCCGGATCAGAGCGAAGTATGAGCGTAAGTTCTTCTGCATGAGTATAATATAGATTGATTAATTCAGAGCCCGAGGAACTGTTAGCCAGCACTTGATCCCTGAAATCACGGAGCAGGTTGTTGGCTTGCGACTGGTTGCCTAACAACATCGAAGCAGGGCACAGGGATTCCGGGACTGAGGTCGTAACCGGCGGGTATTTATAACAGTTCCCGTCATACCCGCAATAGGGGAAATCAGAAGGGCAGCAACCCTCGCCGGAGCCGCAGCACACCGGATACGCCTGAGGGCAGCACACTCCGGAAAATCCCTGGTCTTCGCAGTTAACCGGAGCATCTACAGGGCATTCGCCGCCAGAGATTGTCGTAGTTGTGGTATTCCCCGGTGTAGTTGTGGTATTGCCCGGTGTGGTCGTGGTATTTCCCGGCGTGGTTGTCGTGCCCCCGGAAATGGTGGTCGTCGTTCCCGTCTGACCGCCGGTTGCAGCCGTGAGGTCAATCCGGGCAGATGATCCGGATTCCCCCACAGAGAAACCGCCCGCTGCCGGAGCACTGACCGTTAATGCAGTGCCGTTTTTATAAACGTGGATTACGGCGCCGTCACCCGGCTGCGCTCCGCCGGGCTGACTGTCTTTATCGTACAGAGGAATGGTGATCAGGTACCAGTTATTGGAGGGATTAAGACCGTCAGTGTCTTCGGCTTTTGTCCCTGCGGCATCGGTAAAAGGAGTACCGCTTTTATTTGTTACCATAAATGTATAGCCCGATGCAGTAGCTGCGGTAAGCTGAATCCCATCAACGGTAACAGTACCGCCGATTCGCGCCGGGACAGGAGGCGCGCCAGCCCATGCAGATGCAGTGATTAATAAAAAAACTGCAGAGATACACAATAAAATTTTAACGTGCTTCATGATGTCCCCTTGTACAAATTTAGAGTTATTGAAATTTATTGTTAAGATATCATTTTAAAACAGAAGCTATTACATTTCAATAAAAATTATATTGATAAATAATGCTTGATTTCGCAACTCCAGGTTGCATAATAAAAAAAGAGAAATACTTTATCGTCATGAGCCAATTGCAAAAGTATTCAAGAAACGGGATTGCTTAGCTTCGCCCGCAATGACAAATGGCGTCTTTGTTGTCATTGCGAGGAGTGCAGCGACGAAGCTCAATAAATATGACTTTTGCAATTGGCTCGCGCTATTTGAAAGTGGTTATTCTGCATTCTCGTTTCAGTTTCTCAAGATCATGCAATGAAAATCTTTCCCACTGACAGGGTAGCAGACTGTTATTATGAAACAGCGGTTCATCTGCTATGGGGAAGGATGATGCAGCAACTGCCCGGTCCCATAACGCAGTGCCCGGAATAGGGGAGTATTCCGCAATGATGGGCTTTAATCCCACCTCTTTTACCAGTTGAATGGTATCAGAAATCTCGCGGGCCTCCTGTTCCGGAAGCCCGGCAAGTATATAGATGCCAGCCTCACGGGAAGTAAAACCCGCCATCCGGAGAAAGCCTGCTGTATTTATAAATTCTTCTGTTACTACTTTTCCTCCGGTCAGCTTCTGTCTGTTTGTGTCAGCGGTTTCAAGGCCAAGCCTGATTGTTTTGCAGCCGGCTTTCATCATCAGGTCTGCAATCTCCTGCGTAAAATATCTGATGTGCAGGCCATTGGGAAAATGGAGCCTGATGGGTAAATTTCTTTTTATCAGCTCCTTTAAGAGAGGCAGTGCATGCGCTTTGGGGTCAAACATGAATGCATCATCGTAAAACGCAAAATCTGTAACGCCTTCATGCTGTGCCCAATGTTCAATCTCATCTGCAACTTTAAGGGAGGTTCTGCGGCTAAAACCGTTACATAGCAGGGAAGATGCGCAGTAGGTACAGCTGAACGGGCACCCTCTGGCTGTCATTAT
>JAPLIX010000313.1:0-1962 GCA_026388865.1 Pseudomonadota bacterium
GCTGCCGAAACCATAGGGTGCCCGTGCCATGCAAACCGTTTATACCACCCCGCCGTATCCCTCATTGACATCAGCCGAATCTTGCGGTAGTTTACTGGTACGCTTATAGTACCTGCTGTTCTTCAAACTCATAATGTGCTACAGCCGCCCATGAATACGAGAAGATTATCCATCGCTGCCTGTTTGGTTTTTGCTTTTATCATCAGCAGTGCATTGCTGCTCAACCGGACCGCGCGTGCTGCCGTCACGCCCTCATCTGCCTTGCTTCACGAGGCACCATCGGCATCTCCGCCTTCTCCGGCAAAAAAGAAGAAGGCCGCAGCGATGAGGAAGAAATCTGCTCATCGCCGCAAACGGGTAAACCCTTTGTGCAATCCCATGCCGACCCTGCGCACATCGCGGGTAAGGTGTGAAGTCCACCTGCTCCCGGTTATAGAGAAAGCACGGTCATTGCTGAAGACAGAAAAAGTCTCCTATACTCCCTGGACCACGAGCCATGCTGAAAAGCGCGAGGTGAAGTTCGCCCTGGCCAATCTCAAGACCGGCTCGGTACGAATTGTTTCCGGGTGGATCAGGGGCGAGAACCTTGTTCTGAACGATAAGGATATTGCGTTTGAAATAGAATGGTGGAACGGGTTTAATTCAGCAATTAATATTCTGCAACCGGAACATACGGTGGTGGTGGCACTGCTCTATGCACTGGAGCCTGAGCGCCAGAGATTTTTCAGCAGCAATGCCATTCTCTATACACCCTATTCAAGCGCCCTGATGCAGCCCGAGCTGGTGGAGGCGGGAAGAAACTATTTATTGGGAAAGATCTCCCGTGCTCAAAAAGAGCTCAAACACATTGGGTCGCGGGCATTCCCCGGAAAGTCACTCGCCAACAGCCCGGCTTTTACCCCTGCTGACTATCTTACGGTGATCGTTACCGAGCAGATGGACCCGGGGCGGTTCTGTTCCATCGTTTCTGACAGCATGCGGCTCAACCCTCAGCAGACCGCCGACCTCATGCGCCTTGCAGAGCGCATCCTGGTGATTGTCGGCGCCAACCGGGAGGATGCCTACCGCTTTACCGGAAGCTGTGCCGGCGCCCGCGGTATTACCCAGTTTACTCCCACGGGCATGCGGGAAGTATGGGACAATTATCTGGCCGCGGGGATCAGCAGGAACTTCCATAAGGCAACCAGCGATCATGTGAGCGCCATCAAGGCGGAAATCTGTTTGCTCGACAAGTACCTGGCTGAAATTGCCGGAGAGCACCCAAAACTGCTTGGTTCAGGATTTGAAAAATATGCTGCGGCAGCAGCATACAACGGCGGGCCGGAACGGGTGAAATACGGGCTTGAACACTTCGGCCTGAAATGGCTCAACCCGCGGGAGCGGCGGGCCATTCTCTCGGGACGGCAGAAAATGACCCATCGGGAGCAGCTTGAGTTCCAGTGGCTTAAAACCAATCAGTACCACGAGACGTTCATCTACCTTATGAAACTCCACGCCCTTGAGCAGTCTTCATGGCCCGCTGCATTAGGAGTGTCTTCGGCTCAGCCGGTCAGGAATGCTGCTGCAGCTGCAGCAGTAGCAAGAGATTAGCAGGCTGTTGAAAAACACCCGTCTGCTTCGTTGCGCTCATCCTTCGTCATTGCGACGTACTGTAACGTACGCCTCATTCCTCACAATTTCGCGCGCCTTGCATCCGGATATTTTTGACCAGCCTGGGGAAAAACTACTTTTTTAAAAACCTGTTAGTTAAGTTTTTCCTCTACCGCCTTGCCGGCTGCCGCCGCCCGTTTCCTTCCCGAGCGCAATTTAAGCACGATAAACATAGTAAGCAGCGCACCGTAGTTCAGCGCCAAAAACCAGGGCCGGCCCCAGGAGATGCCGTCAACTTTCAGATCAGAAAGCGGCCAGAGAAACGGGGTGGGGTAAAGCCGCAAGGTGTGACTTGGTATGTCAATCAGGATG
>JAPLIX010000313.1:1996-9299 GCA_026388865.1 Pseudomonadota bacterium
AGCCGCACATTTCCCAGGGCGGTGACGCGGGTGTTGCTGCGGCAGCAGGTATCCTCACACCTCTCCGGTAATTCAGCCAATACCAGCGCACAGCCCAGACCAGAAAAAACACGCAGGCAAAAACTATCAGGCTGTGGCTCGGGTGGTAGAGCTCATCGGTCAGTCGAAAAACGAGAAATTTCGCTCTTACCTCAGGCGGCAGCAGTTCGGGCCGCGGCACTTGAGAATAAGGCACTCCTTTCACCAGCACCAGCCACAGCAGCCAGCATATCGCCGGCGTGAAAGAGAACAGGTCCGGCAGCACCCCCCAGAATACCACCCATCCGGTGCGGATTTTTTTTTGCGCAACGCTGTTGGCTGTTTTCGCAGCTGCCATAGCCCAGAACCCATGTGCGAGCGTGTCCATAACAAATCATCTCCTGATAGATTGAGCTTATCCACAGTACCTTCAACCGGCTGATAATTCGTTTAACGGTTATTATTTCTTACCATGTATACGCACCTCTGTGAAGCCACCTCTCAAAAGAGTGCCGGGATCTTTGGGCTTGCCGGGCTCAGGGAGCGTCGGGATCTTCTCTTTAAAGCATGGATAAAATATAGCCGTTGTTGATCGCTGCTGTCGCATTGTTGTGTGAAATGACGGGAAGACCAAATTTTCAGGACTTCCCCCAAAATTAAGGCATAGAAAACAGGCAAACGGCATGACCACAGTGAAAGGATAGGATAGAGCAGTGGAGCACGAGCGCAGGGGGGTTTTAAACGCTGCCATGGGGTCTGGCAGGAGAGAATTCGCCAGGCACCTGTCCCGAACGCTTTCGGGATTGTGTTGTGGCTAAAAAACCACTCTGCGCTCTAGTAATGACAGCTATATCAATTTTGGGGAATGTCCTGCAAATTTTAATTTGACGGACAGGCGGTTTTGCATTAAGGTGTTTCCTGACTCAAGGTAACGAACTGTGACAAAGGGTTAAATTTGGCTGCGGGAAAAAAGAAGATATTTGTCCTCGACACCAACGTCATCCTCCACGACAACTCCTGCATCTATCAGTTCCAGGAGCATGACGTCGTGGTCCCCATAACCGTCCTGGAAGAGCTCGACCAGTTCAAGAAGGGCAACGACACCTTGAACTTCCACGCCCGCGAGTTCGTCCGCGCACTCGACCTTTTAAGCGGTGACAAGCTTTTTAACGGCGGCGTCAAGATCGGGCCGAACCGGGGCCGGATTTCCATAAAGCTTGAACAGGCCTTCCACGAAAAAATTGCTTTTAACTATCCCGCTAACAAACCAGACCACCATATCCTGAACACCGCCTATCTCCTCTCCATCGACAATTCCGCACGCAGCGTTATCCTGGTCACCAAGGATGTCAACCTGCGCATGAAGGCAAAATCAATCGGCCTGATGGCGCAGGACTACACCACCGACCATGTGAAGGACATTTCCGTACTGTACGCGGGGCGGCGCATCGCAGAGCATGTTCCGGAAGACCTGATCGACCGGATGTATGCTGAGCCCTACCAGGTAGAGGCGGCGGGGCTGCCGTTCGCTGCACCGCTCATTCCCAATGAATACCTGATCATGCGCAATGACAAGAAGTCGGCTCTCGCGACCTATGACCCGCTCAACCAAACCCTCAGGCGCATTGATAAGGCCTCCGCCTACGGCATATCACCGCGCAATGCCGAGCAGATATTCGCCCTGAATGCCCTGTTGAATCCTGACATCCGGCTGGTAACCATCTCCGGCAAGGCTGGCACGGGAAAGACGCTGCTGGCGCTTGCCGCGGCACTTGAAAAGCGCAAATACTACCGCCAGATTTATGTCGCGCGACCCATCGTGCCGCTGAGCAACAAGGACCTGGGGTATCTGCCGGGCGACCTCCAGGCAAAGCTTGACCCCTACGTGCAGCCGCTGTTTGACAACCTCGGCGTCATCCAGGACCAGTTCCAGGAGACCGATGCCAACCACCGCCGCATCAGGGAGCTGCGTGAAGAGGGAAAGCTGGTTATCGCACCGCTGTCCTACATCCGCGGCCGCAGCCTGGTGAAGATTTATTTTATCGTTGACGAAGCGCAGAACCTGACGCCCCATGAAGTCAAAACTATTATCACCCGCGCCGGCGAAGGCACCAAGGTAGTCTTAACCGGGGATATTTTCCAGATCGATCATCCCTACCTCAACAGCTATTCTAACGGCCTGAGCTATCTCATAGACAAGATGCAGGGGCAGAACCTGTATGCCCATGTCAACCTTGAAAAAGGCGAGCGCTCAGAGCTTGCAGATCTTGCGAGCACTATCCTGTAAGCCTGCCTGCCTATGCATGATGCAGCCACCCACCGCCCCGCTCAACCGATGAAGCCGCCCCGGATGCCCCGGCGCCTGAATCTGGTGCTGCTCTTTTTTACCTGCAATCTCATCTGCTATATGGACCGGATCAACATCGCCGTCACTGCTCCGGTAATCATGAAAGATCTGGGCTGGAACGAAGCAGCCCTGGGCATTATTCTCTCCTCATTTTTCTGGGGCTATACCCTGCTGCAGATACCGGGCGGATGGCTGGCAGACCGCTACGGCGGAAAAAAAGTTTTAAGCATCGGGGTGCTGTGGTGGTCGTTGTTTACCCTGATAACCCCTCTGGCAAAGACAGCCGGCGCGATGGCAATAATGCGCTCTCTGATGGGACTGGGCGAAGGGGTCAACTTTCCCTCCATTCAAAGCCTTGCTTCAAAGTGGATTCCGGTTGGCGAGCGGTCCCGGGTATCGGGCTTTATACTGTCCGGCATTTCCGTGGGAAATATTATTGCCTTTCCTCTGGCCACGTGGATCATGACAAGCTTAAGCTGGCACTATGTTTTTTATGTTTTCGGTTTGTTCGGCTTTATCTGGTTTATTTTCTGGTACCGGTGTGCCGCTGAACGGCCCGAGGAGCACGCGGGCATACATCCGCAGGAGCTTGCCTATATCACCGCAAACAGGCCGGAGCTTCCGCCGGTAGAAAAAATTCCGTGGCAGCTGCTGTTCTCAAAAGTTCAGGTGTGGGCCCTGGTGGTAAACCATTTCTGCATAAGCTGGGGATTTTTTATGTTCCTGACCTGGCTCCCCACCTACCTGGTCAGGGCCCACGGCTTCTCCATTAAGGAGATGGGGTTTTACTCAATGCTGCCGTATCTGGCCATGGTAATAGGCAGTAACGGTGCTGGTTGGCTGGCGGATTACTGCATTAAAAAGAGCGGCAACATAACGCTTATAAGAAAGTTGTTTCACACTATCAGCCTGACCGGGGGCAGCATTGCGCTCATCTATCTGGCCGGGGCGCAAACTAAGACCGCCGTCATCACCCTCGTTTCCTGTGCCCTGGGCCTTCTTTCCATTACCGGCAGCACCACCGGGCCCAATGCCATGGACATCGGCCCCCGCTACGCAGGCATCATCATGGGCATGCAGACGACCGCCGGAAATATCGCTGGCATTGTCGTTCCGGTGGTGGTAGGTTTTATTGTATCAGCATACAACCGCTGGGATCTCATCTTCTATATCGCCGCCGGCGTGCTGATGTTTGGCGCTCTCGTCTGGGACCTGTTTGCAACCGGAGAACAGGTCCTGGAGTAAAGCTCGTGGCTTGTGATCCGTGACTCGGTGAAAAGTGGAAGGTAAAAAGTGAAACGCAGAACGCTGAAGGCTGTGAGCTGACAGCTGAAAGCTTTCAGTGGGAACAGGGAGGTGCCGTATGAAGCATAAAGCCTGTATTATCCTTGCCGCATGGCTGATCGCGGCTTTCGCGGGGGTGCTGGTGCCGGGTGTCCAGGCAGGCGATGTCCCGCGCATTACCAAAGAGGAGCTGAAACAGAAGCTCTGCTCGCCGGATGTGACTATCCTTGATGTGCGGGTTGCCGGGAGCTGGGATAAAAGCAATCAAACGATTAAATGTTCAAAGCGGGTGGATCCGGACAACGTTGCCGCCTGGGCAGGCACGCTGCCCAAAAACAGGGAAATCGTTTTGTATTGCTCCTGAACTGCTGAGCACACCAGCGCCCGGGTGGCGCAGGAACTCATGGCAAAAGGCTTCACCAAGGTGAAGGCTCTGAAAGGCGGCTGGAACGAGTGGGTAGATAATAAATATCCGGTGGAGAGAAAATAATATTACAGCTGTTAGCTAGCAGCTGTAATATTATTTTCTCTGCGGTTAAATTTTTACTATACGTGTTTTACATCAGGAGGTGGAATGGAAGAGAATACCCTGCCAATCAGGTTCAATGAGATTCTGCGGGAGGAAATGGGGAAGCTTTTTAAGCTCAAGCCGCTGCCGCTTGATCCGGACTTTGCCCTTAAATATCCCAGTGAAGAAGATAAGAGCGTCTGTCTCAAAAACGAACTTCTGGCCTGCGACAAGACCTCCGGCATCCGCAGCGGCGCCATGGATTTTGCCGGCTCCATGCTGGTGAACTTCGGCAGCGTGCAGCCGGGCAGTGATTATGATTTCCCGGTATTGGGCTATACCTTTGCTTATTCCAGCAAATTTTTAATAGCTGTTCTTGATCTGCACCCCGTTGCAAAAGACAGGGAATACACGGAGAAATACATTGCCCCGCTCCAGGCTATTTCTCAAAAATATGCCTGGATACCCAAGACAGAGGGCGGACGCTCGGAAGTGCATGACTGGGCGAAAAAATATGACTCAGGCTGCGCCCTCTACCGCTGGTGCGACCCGCAGTATGTGCCGAACGTGGAAGAGGCGTTCCGGGATTACCTCCGGGCCTTTTGCCAGTGCATTAAAAAGGCGGAGCCGCTCACAGATCCGTCGCTGCGCAAAAGGCGCGACCAGTATCTGGAGGACTATCGTTATGACTATATAACCTATGATCCCGGCAGCGCCCCGCTGCAGCACCATTTCGGCGAGGAGTGGGGTGAGCGGTATCTGAAAGAATTTTTGTTCGCGGGGGAATAGAGAAATGAGCGAACAAAGGTCAGCATGTGAGCTTGTGCCTTATTATGGTGGAACAATGGGGCATCTTGCTCCTACCCCACCTGCCAGACGTTTTTGTCCTGTGTGAGTAAATCTTATGGCATAGCGCTGCCTGGGTTTTTGATCGCCTGACTCCCTGTAGTAATGGTATTTAAAACTATTTTTATATTGCTTAAAAAAACATCTATATACTCCTCACCTTCGTAGAGCTTTGGGCTGTGTACCAGGCTTCCGAGTCCGGCGCGCTCAAGTTTCGATGCAATCTGGCCAGTCATGAGTGTTCTGAGTTCGGCGGCCTGCCCAAGCATTGAAAGCTCCATCAAAACAGGGTCGTTTAGCTTATTCCAAATCAGTTCCAATGCGCGAAAGAGAGGGGGCCAGCATATCCAGTTTATTTTGATATCCGGATTTTTAAGCAGAATATGCAGCCACGGCTCTCCGCTGAAGCGATAGGTACGGCCGCGTTTGGCCTCGGGGAAATTGAGAAGCCCGGAGTGACCCATTTCAAACAGCACATCCTGCACAGAGCGCCAGGAGTAATAGGTCTGGTCTGCAATTTCCTGAATCGTTGCCCTGTCATGGAGAAGAAGGTAGAGCAGAACTTCACAGCGGGCGCAAACGCCAATTCATGCGCGCAATTGGAGCAGAAGCGTTACCGGAGCTTTGGGCGGAAAGGGGTTAGAGAGGCCGCGGTTCTGCACGGGGTTGCGGATCAGTCCATATTTTTCAAAGATTTCGTCCTTTGCTCCCGGCACGGAAAGCGGATTGCCGCTTTTCATGAAGAAGAGGTTCTGCGGGGGAGAGCCCGCGATCTTTTTTTTGCAGACTTCAGCAAGCCGTTTCCATTTGGGCGTGGGATTTTTCAGCGTCATGTATTCGGCGATGGCACCAAGCGCAGCATCGCTTTGAGAATTTTCTTTTTTCATGATGGTGCGCAAGCGTTGAATATTTATGAACCGCTCATTTGCACTCAGCCAGTCAATAATTTCATCAAATAATCGCTGGTCATGGCGACACACCGTGCAGCTGAAGATCAGCAACGCTTCAGGGTCAACGACCCATGCATCCTGAGTTTCGGCATAACCGGCCACACCGAGCGCAGACCATTGCCGCCACAGGAACCGAAGGAGAAGTTCCATGCAGTTGTCTCTAAATTCTTGCAGCCGCTTCTCCATAACCAAGTTCTCCTAAAAGATTTTTTAGCGAATCGGCATATCCAACGGACACATCATGAGTCATAGACCATCTGGCAGCCTGTGTCAGTTCGTCTGTCTCCGGATTTAAGGCCATCAGATCGTCAATATGATAGCCGCCCCGATCAACAGAGGCATAGAGTTTGAAGTGAATCTGGTCGAGCCTGCTGATGAAAAAGACGGTCAGGCAGGGGCCGATATCCCCACAACGCTTTCACTCCGAGGGCTCTTTTTTTATTATGAAATCGCTCAGCTTAGGATTAAATATCTTGCTCTTTTCTAAATATCTCAGTATGAATGTTATACCACCCCGGCCTGTTATTTTGTCGGTGGTTGTCTCTACTGCTGTGATCTGTTTGCCCGTGCTTTTGTGCTTGAACTTTCCGGTTATTAAGCGCCTTATCAAACCTGATCATTTTTTCATGGGTGGCTGTCTTGCACCTAAAGGCCTTCGAACGTTCGTTATAGAACTGCAGTTCAGGGAGCGTAATATACCATCCCTGCCGTATGACAGTTGCGCTTATCCCCTGCCAGTCTGTCCGCGGAACATCACCAATGAAATGATATGCTGTAAAATACAAGATCCCAGGGACTGTTTTATTATTTATGAGCAGTTGTCCAGCAGCAGAGCAGTTGGTCGTTTCATACCAGAGTGCAATTCCAGAATCCGATATTTTTGAAGGCACTTCAAAAGAGAACTCATATTTCTTACCGAGAGAATCTGCTATTGGTGGGAACACAAAAAAATATCGTGTAAAATCTTCGATTTGGTTGAGCGGGTACTCTATCTGTTGGAGTATTTTTTTACCACCCCCGGATTCTGTTAGAACAAATATTAGATTACCGTCTTTTTTATTATTGTTGTTGCTATTAGAAAACATTGCGCGAATGGAGCAGAGGTTGTTTTGTTGGGCAATGAACGTCTGACCGATTTTTGTATTTCCATTAATTTCAGGAGTTGGATAGGCAAAATACTGTTGATCCTCGCCTATCGCAAGATGCGTGTCAGCATAGGCTGGTTTTAAAATTGTAACTATCAGGTTAAAATTCATGATTACCAATAAGCAAGCTATAAAGAGCATCACTGTTCCCCTCACCCTTAAGGGGGGCATGCAATACAACCCGGCACTTATCAGTGTTGCAATA
>JAPLIX010000311.1 GCA_026388865.1 Pseudomonadota bacterium
TCATTGAAGCACTGAATGCACAGGGCAAGAGCCTGAAAGGGTCTCGCGTGCTGGTTCTGGGGATTGCTTATAAGAAGGATATAGATGATGACCGTGAATCACCGTCACTCAAGCTCATAGAAATTTTACAGGGTAAGGGTGCTGCGGTCCTTTATAACGATCCCTATATTCCCCGTTTGAAGAAGAGTAGAAGATACGAGTTCTCTCTGTCCTCGGTAAAACTTACTGAACGATTGCTTAAAAATGTTGACGTGGTGCTCATTGCCACCGACCACAGCCGCTATGACTATGGCTGGATAGCACGACATGCGCAGCTGGTTATAGACACACGCAATGCAGTAAAAGATAAGCAGAAGTTTGCAGGAAAGGTTATCGGGGCTTAAGGCCAGCCCTTCAGATCCCGTTCCAGTTCCCTCCTCATATCCTTCTTCCGGATATCTTCTCTTCGGTCATGAAGGGTTTTTCCCTGCGCCAGTGCCATCTCCACTTTTACGTTCCCCTGGTCATTAAAATACATTTTCAGCGGGATAAACGTTTGACCTTTTTGGCGTATTTTGCCATAGAGTTTCTTAATCTCCCGTTTATGGAGCAGCAGCTTGCGTTTTCGCAGGGGATCATGGTTAAGACGGTTGGCAAATGAATACGGACCGATATGTGCGTCTACCAGGAATATCTCATTGTTTTCAATGCGGCCGTAACTGTCTTTCAGATTTGCGCTTCCTCTGCGGCAGGACTTGACTTCGCTGCCGAGCAGCACGATTCCCGTCTCCCAGGTTTCCAGGATGGTGTATTCATGATACGCTTTTTTGTTCTGTGTTATCAATTTTTGTGACATATACCATTACGCCCGTGCCAGGATGACTACCGGAAAACCACCCGCGTGCGCGGGTGTGTTGAAACTGTTAACAGTTTTAGACCGGCATGTCAATAACCCGGGGATTAGTGAGTCATGATAATACGTTGACAGGGTATTCCATGAGTATGCTACAATTTGCCTGGTTATTCCATAGTGCCATATGCATAACGCAATAACTCTCCCGGTGATTTTAAAGCATGAGCAATGAGCCGCAGGATTTCAACTTGAGTGAAGAAGTAGAAGCATTTGCCTCGGTCGAGGATGCAGCAGACGCGGGAGACGACGCCGCTGCCCGGGTGCCGGTTACCTACGATCCCCTGCAGCGGTACTTACGGGAAATAAAAAGGATTTCCCTGCTGAGCCGCGAAGAGGAGCAGCAGCTTGCCAGCCACTACCGCGAAACCGGGGATGTGGAGGCAGCATACAAGCTTGTCACCAGCAACCTGCGCCTGGTGGTCAAGATTGCTCTTGAGTTTCACCATCGCTGGATGGTAAGCCTGCTGGACCTCATTCAGGAGGGCAATATCGGGCTGATGATGGCGATAAAAAAGTTTGATCCCTACCGCGGCGTGAAGCTTTCCCATTATGCCTCCTACTGGATTCGCGCTTACATTTTGTAATTTATCATGGATAACTGGAAACTGGTAAAAATCGGGACGAGCCAGATGCAGCGCAAGATCTTTTTCAACCTGCAGAAAGAAAAGAAGCGGCTTGAGGGGCTCGGGTTCGATCCTGCTCCCAAACGTCTGGCGGAAGCGTTCAACACTACGGAAAACCAGGTTATTGAAATGGAACAGCGCCTTGGTGACTGGGAGCCCTCGCTTGATCAGGTGGGGGGGGATGACTGGAAAGAGACGCGGGGGGATTTTATGGCTGATGACACGGAGCTGTTTGACCGGAAAATTGCTCGCAGTCAGTTCCAGGAGCTTTTCAATCAGAAGCTGCAGGAATTCAGCGACACGCTGGACGGTAAAGAACTTGATATCCTGGAGAACCGGCTGCTATCTGAGAACCCGCACACGCTGCAGGCCATGGGCGAGAAATACGGCATAACCAAAGAACGGGTACGCCAGCTTGAAGAGCGTCTGAAGAAAAAAATCAGGAGCTACATTGAGGAGCAGATTCCAGATTTGCAGTGATACCCGCCGTACGCTCTGACCGGCGGGCCCGGGATTGTTTACAGGCGACACCGTCTATTGACAAAATAAAATTTGCGATTACAATCGTACCCTGAAAAGGTGAAGCTTCCCGCCCATAACAAAATCCCGAATAGCCTTCGGAATTCGGGCCGGAGCTTTCACGGCAGGATACCGGCAAACCTTCAACCATTGCAGGGGAGCGCTGTGTGAAAACCACCGAGTACCTAAAAAAATATAAAGATCAGATTATTTTTAGCCTGCTTCTCATATATATTATTGTTCTTGGTTTCGGGGTCATCGGAGAGCTGTTTAACATCGAGTGGATACTCAATTTCCCGCTGTTTAAATTATAGAGACGCTATGACAAAACATGACTACTATGAGGTACTGGTCGTTTCGCGGCATGCCACAGACGCTGAAATAAAGAAGGCCTACCGGCAGAAAGCTCTGCAATATCATCCTGATCGAAACCCCGGCGATAAGGACGCTGAGGAGAAATTCAAGGAAGCAAGCGAGGCTTATGAGGTGCTGAGCGATGCCGAGAAACGAAGCCTTTACGACCGGTTTGGTCATGAAGGACTGAAACGCACCGGATTTTCCGGATTTTCCGGATTCGAAGACATATTCGCCTCGTTTGGTGATATCTTTGAAGACTTCTTTGGCTTTAACAATATGGGCGGCAGGGGACGCAACAGGTCAGCAGGCAGTCGGGGTGCGGATTTACGGTTCGATCTGAGCATTTCCCTGCGCGATGCTGCGTTCGGCAAGGAAACAGAGATTGAAGTTAAAAAACCCGCGGGCTGCACGGTTTGTAACGGTTCCGGCGTAGCGCCCGGCTCTGCGCCGGAGACCTGCCGCTGGTGCAGGGGAAGAGGCCAGATAAATCAGACCCAGGGGTTTTTTACTATCAGTACCACCTGTCCCCACTGCCGCGGTACGGGCTCGTATATTACCAAGCCGTGCAAAGCCTGTAAGGGGCAGGGCAGGGTTTTAGAGACTAAAACCCTCAAAGCTAAAATTCCTCCCGGAGTTGAAACGGGCATCAGGCTGAAGCTGAACAACGAAGGAGAGCCCGGCGAAAGGGGAGGGACTCCGGGCGACCTGTATGTATTTATCCATGTTGAAGAGGACCCTTTTTTTCAGAGGCATAATAATGACATCATCTGCCAGGTTCCCATCTCATTTTCCCAGGCTGCTCTGGGTGCAGAAATTGAAGTGCCCACGCTCAATGGCAGCGAACGGCTGCACATTCCCCGGGGCACCCAGTCCGGGGACCTTTTTACCATTAAGGGAGCGGGCATTGCCTATTTAAACGGCATGGGCAAAGGCAATGAGATCGTGCAGGTCATTGTTAAAACCCCCGCCAGCCTCTCATCGCGACAGGAAGAGCTGTTCCGGGAACTCGCAGGCATGGAGGGGGAGCGTGTTGATAAAGAAAAGGGCACGTTCAAAAAGTTTTTCAAATGAACGGGGGTATGCCGTCTGCAGCGCAGCCCGCTTGGTCTTTTTTCTGCTGCTCATTCACTTCACATCTTTTGCGTATCTCACACATAACAACCATGGATAAACAATTTTCCCTCTGAGCGTTTGGGAAGGATTCATGAATTATTTGTCTGGGTCTCATTGAGCAACTTGTTTTTATAGCTGTGGAGGTTTTCATGGAACCTAACATACAAAATATCACCAGAGAAGTTGAGCGCACCAGCCCGATGATGAGAGCGGTAATGCAGGAGATGAAAAAAATAATGGTGGGGCAGGATTATCTCCTGGAGCGGCTGCTCATAGGCCTGATTGCTAACGGCCACATCCTGATTGAAGGTGTGCCGGGGCTGGCAAAAACAACTGCTGTCAAGACCCTGGCGCAGACCATTGCTACCAGCTTCCAGCGGATTCAGTTTACCCCGGACCTGCTGCCGGCTGACCTCATAGGCACGCAGATATATCTCCCCAAAAGCGGTGAGTTTACCATCAAGAAAGGCCCTATTTTTTCCAACATCATTCTTGCAGACGAGATTAACCGGGCCCCGGCCAAGGTGCAGAGCGCGCTGCTTGAGTGCATGCAGGAGCGGCAGGTAACCATTGGCGAGACCACCTTTGTCCTTGAAGAGCCATTCCTGGTTATGGCAACACAGAATCCCATAGAGCAGGAGGGGACCTATCCGCTGCCCGAGGCCCAGGTTGATCGTTTTATGCTCAAGCTTAAAGTCGGCTATCCCGGCAAAGCAGAGGAAAAAGAAATTATGCAGCGCATTGCCGGACGCACGCTGGAAAAGATTGAACCCGTTACCACGCCGCAGCAAATACTTGAGGTGCGCCGCGTTGCAGACCAGGTGTACATCGATGATAAGCTGCAGGATTATATTGTGGAGATTGTCTGTGCCACCCGCGAGCCCAAAGTGTTTGGCATCGACATAGAGCACCTGATACAGTTTGGAGCGTCTCCCCGGGCCTCCATCTACCTTAACCAGGCAGCACGGGCCTATGCCTTTCTTCAGGAAAGAGGCTATGTCACGCCCCAGGATATTAAAACCATTGGACGCGATGTATTACGGCATAGAATCATTTTAAGTTATGAGGCAGAAGCAGAAAACATCACCACCGATGACATCATTACAAAAATTTTTAATAATGTTGAAGTGCCGTAAAACAGACGCAAGAGGACAGAGGTCAGACAGCAGACAAGAGAGCACAGGAGACCCTGTTGCATGATTCCGCAGGAAATACTCCATAAAATAAAAAAGATTCATATCCGCAGCAACTACCTGGTCAATGACATCTTTGCCGGAGAATATGAAAGCGCGTTTCGCGGCCGGGGCATGGAGTTTGAGGAAGTGCGGGAGTACGCTCCCGGAGATGATATCAGAGCTATCGACTGGAATGTTACCGCACGCATGGGGCATCCGTTTGTCAAGGTATACCGGGAAGAGCGTGAGCTGACCGTTATGCTGCTGGTTGACGTGAGTTCCTCCGGGCTTTTTGGAACGGTGAAGCAGCTGAAAATTGAGCTCTCCGCCGAGATTGCCTCAGTGCTTGCCTTTGCCGCCATCAAGAGCAATGACAAGGTTGGCCTTATTATTTTCAGTGATCATGTTGAAAAGTATATCCCTCCTAAAAAGGGCCGGGGGCACGTGTGGCGGGTTATCAAGGAAGTGCTTGAGCATCAGCCCCGCTCTGCCGGGACCGACATAGCAGCAGCGCTCAATTACTTAAACACGGTATGCAGGCGCAGGGCGGTAGCCTTCCTCATTTCCGATTTTATCGACCGGGACTATGAACAAGCGCTCAACGTCATCCATAAGAAACATGAAGTGATTGCCCTCCGCATCCGTGATCCCCGGGAGCAGGAATTACCGGCGGTGGGTATTGTAGAGCTTGAAGATGCAGAAACAGGGGAAACAATGCTTATTGACACGTCTGATGGAGCCGTCCGGGAAGCATATCAGCTCGTGACAGCAAAACGATTTCAGCAGTGGCTCAAGCTCGTGAGGTCTGCAGGCATTGATTATCTGGATATCAGAACAGATGCGCCCTATATTGATACCATGCTTAGATTTTTCAGAATGCGGGAAAAAAGGCTGTAACCGGCTGTTGAAAAACACCCAGCTGCTTCGTTGCGCTCATTCCTCGTCATTGCGACGTACTGTACAGTACGTCGCATTCCTCACGATTGCGCGCGCCTTGCGTCTGAATGTTTTTGACCAGCCTGGGAGAAAACTACTTTTTCAACGACATGGTAAGGCTCTATCTGCAGGAGGGCAGGTATGCGTCGGCCGTAGTGCAGTAATGGCACTCTGGGGTTTTGTAATTTTTATCGTTGGCTCCTGTTCCGCACCGGCGCCAAACAGCGGCAATACGCACCCGCAGGCACCACTGCCCCCGGTCGAATTTAGAGCCCAGGTAGATAAGGCCGCTGCAACCGTGGGCGACCTTATCACGCTTACCCTGAGCTTGAGCAGCGAGCCGCAGATTGCGGTGCGCCTTCCTGAAGCAGGTTCCCGGATTGCCGGTTTGCGGATTGTGGATGACGGCGAAGAAGGCCCGAAGATGGTTGATAACCGGACGGTGCAGAAGAAGTGGTATAAATTCCAGCCGGACAGTGTCGGATCATATATTATACCGGCGCTCTCCGTTATCTATACAGACGCCAGGGGAGCGCAGCAGGAGCTTAAAAGCGCGCAGTTGTTTATTGAGGTCAAATCCGTCCTTCAAGATAAGCCCCTCATATACGGCGCCTTGATGGTTTTGCTTCTCACTGCCGGGGGCGTTTTTCTCTTTTATTATCTGGGCAAAAAAAAGAACCAGCTCCCGGCGCCTCCCGACCCTGCCCATATTCGCGCCTTTGAGGAGCTTGAACAGCTCTCCCGCGAGCAGTTGCTGGAAAGGGGAATCGTGCGGGAGTACTATTTCCGTCTCTCAGAGATTTTCCGGCGCTATATTGAACGGCGCTTTCATATTCCTGCGGTGGAGCGGACCACAGAGGAAATCATGCCCGATATTTTAAACCTGCAGGAATGCGGTTCAGCACTTAAGGCTGAAACGCGGGAAATCCTGCGCTACGCTGACCTGGTAAAGTTTGCCCGCTTCTGCCCTGACAGGAATACTTCCGATAATGACTACCGGAAAGTTGTGAGGGTGATTGAAGAAACAAAAG
>JAPLIX010000477.1:0-5354 GCA_026388865.1 Pseudomonadota bacterium
AAAAACACCCATCTGCTGCGTTACGCTCATCCTTCGTCATTGCGACGTACTGGAAAGTACGACTCATTCCTCAGGATTTCGCGTGCCTTGCATCTGGATGTTTTTTACCAGCCTGGAAAAGACTACTTTTTCAACAATCTGTTAGATACGCCCATAGCGATCTGATTGCCCGCGCGGCATTGCGAGGCGAAGCCGCGGCAATCTCTGCCTGGGAAAGTATGGAAAATTTTATGGAGATGAAAAATTATTTCAGCCAGCTCAATCAGACCGCACTGGAAGGTTTCAAGAAATTAAATAAAACAAGTGAGGTGGAACATAAACTCTGGAAGGTGCCTGCGGGAAGTTGGGAAGTAAACGTGGTGCGGGGAAAGGTGCTGGAAAAGGCAACAACTTCCCGCATAACCCTAAATACAAAGAACCCCCTCACCGGTGAAGATACCCGCTTTAATGTATTTCAGGTCAAAATCTATCCAGCCTCGCCTAAAATACCCATAATGCTTTTTAATATGGAAAACCGTGTTGCCGGAGATGATATCTTTGCCGGGTTTCTTGATGTAGCGCCTGCGGCAGCGCGAAAAGATGATTTAAAATTCCTGCAGACAAAGATCAGGAAGGTTACAGAAAAATACGGGCAGGATTATGAAGCCCTGCGGGCGAAGCTGAAAGATATGTACTGGATGGAGTCCTGGGACAAAGCCCTGAACGCGGAGATTGGCATCAGGCTTGAGCTTGGAAGCGACCAGGCAGCGCTGGTCAGGGAAGCAGGTTTAAGCTGGCTTGAGTCTTATTTTGAAATTGTTGAGAAGAGAAAGCGGGAGCGGTTCACTGAAAAGCAAAGTGCCCTGATGTATGCTGTCAGGGCACGGATAATGGAGTATTATCTGCTGCAGGACCTCTCAGTCAAAGTCGCCCAAAAACTGGGCGTGCCGCTGGAGGCCCTGTCCCTGGGGCACTTTGCGCCGGCCATACGATACTGATCTACATCACACAGCGTCGTCTTAATGTGGTTGGACGTCGTTCCGTCTACACCTTTAATAACTGAGATTGAATATGACAACACTGAGGGGTGTAGCTTGAATGCAGCTGACAATAGTGATGACTTCTTAATAAAGTTTCAATAGCTTGAGCAGAATTGGTCGATGCGCTTGATAGCAGTAAGCGCGCATTTTGACCATTAAGATGCCACCACAATATGTGGGCTTAATAAAAAATCCCAACCTGTCGCTCAGCAGATTGGGATTTTAGCATTATCTAGGTAAGCTTAAATCTTACTTACGTTTATGGCTTGAAGCCCCTTGGGGCCTTCTTGTGCCTCAAAGGAGACCTGGTCACCTTCGGCAAGGTTTTTATGACCCGTACCGTTGATAGCTGAGTAGTGGACAAACACATCCGCCCCTTCAGCCTGTTCAATAAAGCCAAACCCTTTTGATTCGTTAAACCATTTTACTGTTCCGTTTTTCATTAGATAAAATCCTTTCTTACTTGGTTACTAATCCGCCAATGGCGGACTGCATTGTGTACATCCTTTTGATGTGCCTTAAAATGCAAAATCGCACCCACAGTTTGAGCGAAATACCATGGTTGCGATTAGTTTTGTCTGCAGCTATGTTTTAAATAACCTTAGTGAAACAAATCCGATATGCTGGATTTCAAAAGCTCAACAAACGGTGTACTGTTTAAGTTGATATAAGAATAGCATAGTTATTTCTAAATAACAAGAACTATTATTATGCAGCGCTCTATCCTGAGTGAAGCATCTGAAAATTTAGTCAGTGCTATATATTGTGGTGGGCATTACCCAGTGAAAAGTGAAGCTTATGTATCAGCAGCGATAGAAGTTTAGCAGCTTCAATTCATTGATGACTTCATCTGGAAAGCGTTATTAGCAGCTCAAATAAATCATAACAGAAATCTTCGCTTTTTGTAAAGAATCCCCAATTGCAATATATAATAAGTCCTCTGCAATATTTTCCCTGCCTTTATTTCCCCCTTATCAGCAACAGACAATTAATATATAATAATAATAGGTTGTTTATTTTCGGCCGGCAATTGGTTCCTGCTGGACAAAGCTTTTATTATTTTGATTGCCCTTATTATTGGGCAGGTTCTTATTGTTAATTATTTGAAAAATGATTTTGACAAGCGTGATGAACTTATGAAGGAGGCAAGCAACCTCACCACTAATCTGCAGGCAATAATGGAAAAGATGAAAGGGTAAAAAGGCCTGGAAGAAGGCCGGATACAGGATAATAAAGAACAACCGGGAAAAAGGTATTAAATAAATAAGGAGGTAAGTATGAACAAAAAAATAATGAAAATTACATTGTGCTGTATGCTTCTCGCTGGTGGTTTATTCATAAGCACTGCCCGTGCTGAAAACAGTATTGGCCCGAATGTTGTTACCGGCAATCAGTACGTCTGCTATTTCGTCTGCTCACTGGATGTTTTCAACTCACAGGTTTCATTCAGCGATACCGGCGGTCTTACTATTTCAAGTTTTAGCGGTTATGGATTTTACGTTACCGTCACGAGCCTGTTTACAGGCGCTTATATTTCGCTTGATGCTACAATCGGAACCCAAACCGGCGACATCATTATGCTTCTGGTTGGTTCCACCTTTGAACCAACACCATTTATTGCCGGAACGGGTGTAATTCTCTTTGAATACTCTCAAATCATCCCGGTGGTTTTTACTGGCTTTGCAAGTGCACAGACGACGACATAAATCGTGAGCTTTAACGATAAATAAATATTATCCTTCTTTCGTATTTAAGTTGAAACAGGGGGTCTGATATAGAAATGAGGTAAAAAAAGCACATCGGGGTAAAAGTACTTTGGTATAGTTTACCTGAGAAGAAAAACCATAGCCAAAGGACAACCGCTGTGCCTGGATGTAGATACTATCACAGAATTATTAAACGTACCAACTCATCGTATAACCCGAATAGCATGATACCAGGAGGATCGAGCATACTTTATTCTGGAGCCGCAGGAAGGTGCCGAGCCGATCTGTTCAGCATGTGGTAAAGGACATGCGGGTTTAGAACACAGTAAAGAAACGGTGGTAGTAGAAGATATGGGGCTCTGCGGCAGGAGAGTAATATGCAATTTCTATATAATAAATGAGGGAGCTGCCTCTAACTGTGCAAACCGAATATCCGCCCAGCGCTTTCTCTTCCGACAATACAATCCTTTTGATTTAAAGACGTTAGTTTCGCTCATACAACAATACGGGAAGTGTGCCCATATTTAATGCAGTTAGCTTGACCGGGACATTACGCGGAAGATATGATATTTTTTGAATTGCCACCAGATTGATGGCAGGATAAAAGGAGAAAATAGCATGCTGCAAAAGAACACCATCAGAGCATTAACATTTTCATTCCTCGCTTTTATGTGCCTTTTTATGTTTGGTTTCACTGCCCCGGCTCAAGATGTGCGGATGACTTATTTTGCCAACGGTTACATAAAGACCACAACGCAATACGAGCATGGAAAAAAGAACGGCGTATTCAAGCAGTTTTTTGAAAACGGCAAAATACAGCTGCTGCGCACCTATAAAGATGACGTGCTTGATGGTAAAAGCCTTGAATATTATCCTAACGGCAAGCTAAAGGAGGAATTGGTCTACCAGCAGGGGAAAGCAATACATTTACGCATCTATAATGAACAGGGAAAACTTATTTTATCAAAGTATTAGTGTATATATCGTGCAAGATGTTGTGGCGGGCATTAGAAGCAGAAAAGTGAAGCTTATGTATCAGATGTGCTCAATGACGAACAGCTTAAATAGTGTCACTTACAACTGGTAATATGCAATTGCCTGATATTGAAAAACCTTTTAAAGGTAGTTACTTTGATGTGTGATAACTGACTTTGCATTACCGTAATCTTAATCCCTCTGGACCATAACCCCAAAAATTTTAAAAATTATTCCATGCTCAATGTCCTGTCTGAAGCGGAATAATTCCTGCTGAAGAGCGGGGCTGGCCTGCGCTGTCAGGGCATTTATTACCGCCATTGCTTTTTGCATCGCATCCTCGCTTATCGCTGCTTTTCTTTTTGCCAGGCTACTTTTTATTGCAGGCAGTATGCCCCGCATGAGCATGCGGGCCTGCTCTTTCAATCCCTCATTATGAGCAAAAATAGCGCTCACTTCAACGGCGTGTTTGTAATAAAGAGCCGTATACTGCCTTCCCTCACCGGTCTTTGCAAAGAGCTCATTTCTTAAAGCCCGCAGCGTGTTCAAATCCTGCCCGCGGTCACCCATGACTGTTTTTGCCGGGCAGCCACTGCCCGGCACCGTTGTGGTGGTTGTTGCATTTCCCTGATAGCGCAGGATGGTTCCGTTTTCGCCAGCGGCAAACACGCCGGCTTCAGCGCTTCCCCATAGGCTGTAGAGGGCGCTCGTTGTGCCGCTGTCAAGACAAACCCATTCCCTGCCGTCATAGTGCAGTATGGTGCCGCCTGGACCCACTGCATATACATCAGTGCCAGAGCTTCCCCACACGCTGGAAAAGCGATAGTCAAAATAGCCTGCCTTCCAGTCCATTCCATCAAAGTGCCAGATGATGCCGAAGGCCTTGCCCATCCCTTTATCATAGCCATTGCCTGTGATAAAAATATCATTGCCCGCGCTTCCCCATATTCCTGATAACCATTCATATGAGCCTCCAACGCCAGGTATGAGTGACCAGTCTTTTCCGTCATAGCGAATAATCCCCCAGTCAGAGCTGACATATACATCGGTGCCTGAGCTGCCCCATACGCTGTTGAAGATGGTTGAGGACCAGTCCTCTTCAGTCGCGGTGATATTCATCCTGACCCAGGCAGCGCCGTCGTAATGAAGGATAGCCCCGTAGCCGACCGCGAACACATCGGCAGCGGAAGAACCCCACACATCACATAATGAATAATCAGTTCCCGAAAGAGGATGCGCCACCTGCGACCAGCAAAATCCATCGTAATGCAGTATCGTTGCCCCATCACCCACTGCATATACATCATCTGCAGAGCTTCCCCAGATGCTGGACATTTGAAGCGTGGTGCCGCTGGCAGCGCGCCCCCAGAAAAAACCATTATAGTGCAGGATGGTGCCGTCTTCGCCGACTGCAAAAATGTTATCCCGAGAGCTCCCCCAGATGTCGTATAAAATGCCGGAGGCAGCAGTCTGTTCCGGGACCCAGGTGTTTTTTGCCACCAGTGCCGGCACTGCATCGAGAAACCCCGCGGCGCCTTTTGCATCCACCGTCTCAAGGCGGTAGTAGTATTTTGTCCTGTCTGCGACAGCGTTATCTACAAAGGTATAGAGCGTGCCATTAGAGGGTCCTATGGCCTTAACGGGAATAAAACTG
>JAPLIX010000477.1:5372-21070 GCA_026388865.1 Pseudomonadota bacterium
ATTTTTTTCAGAACGATAGAGATTGAACCCCGCGCTGTCAAGCTCCATCCAGGTTTTCCACTGAATGACCACAGTTTGCCCCTGCGGCTTTGCGGTAAATGAAAACATGGCTACGCCGGCACATGCTTCCCCTGTCATCAATAAGAGGATAATTACCACGCTATAACGCAGCAGCTTCATAGTGGTTTCCCGGCTACTCGTTTTTATTGCACTATCGCGGCACTTCATTTGGAATAAGATGGAATAAAATAAAAAGCTCCCGCCAGTGCATGTACTGATGGAAGCTTTTGCTTTTTCTATCCGATTACGATGCTCCTCTTTTTTCCTCATGGTGCAACGACCTCGGGATGCTGTTATAGTAAATTTAATTGGCGAGATTGCCGCGCTGCGCTCGCAATGACCAGTAAACCTTATGTAACCTGATTTAGGTCTCAAGCGCAAGCGAATTTACGCTGCCAGCTTTTTGGAGACTGCTTTGCCGTACTCCTGGCACGCGCGCAGGCCGTCTCCGTGCTCCACCAGGTGCTCCAGCAGATTAAAAGCGCCCAGATCAACCATGTTCATCTTGTAGACATTCTCCATGGTGTCAAAAATTATCTTTGGCGCGTCGCCGCTGTGGGTGTAGGAGCCGAATGCCCCGCCGACTTTTCCCGTAAGGCCGGCCTTATGCGCCATGAACAGGAAAGTTTCCATAATCGGCGGCATGGACCGGTGATAGGTCGGGGAGCCGAACACATAGCCGTCATATCCCTGCAAATCTTTTTCCGTCTTGAGCTCTGTGATCTTCTTAACATCCGCGGCATTTCCCAGCATCCGCACCCCTTCCGCAACATAGTCAGCCATCTGCTGGGTTTTACCGGTTCTGCTGATGTAGGCAATTAATACTTTTTTCATCGTTACCCTCCCGGTATTTATTAATGATAGTGTAAAAAATGAACCACAGAGGACACAGAGAAGATTTTTTGCCCCCTCTGTGTCCTCGCAATTATTTCTTCTCTTCCCCCCTTTCTTGTTTTGCTCCGGTACACTGTATCAGAACATGACCTTTTCTCCCAACACTGTAAAAAAATGAGTACCGCCAACCACGCTATGCTGCAGCATGCGCTCCTGTCAGTTATTTTCTTCACGCGTCGTTCTTTTGGAGACCACAGAGAATTCCTCAGTGATCTCCGTGGTTCCATAGCCCGAGTTCCAGATTTTAGATTTTTGTGTTGCAGTTTATAAATAACCAATAATTTTAAATTGTGCCAGGTGCTTTTTTAGTTTTCTATTTAAAAAATATTTTGCGCTTGCAGTTTAAGTCAGAGTTATTATATCATTCATACCGAGCGGTCGGTATGAATTCCGGGAGGGTTTACATACAGGGCAACGGCATAAGCAACCAGTGAACATGAAAAGGAGATCAACTCATGGAGAGGAAGTTTATTAAAGGATGCTCTTTTATCTGTCTGCTGCTCGGAGCTGTTATCGTGATGGCACCGGGATGTCAGAAGCAGGTTACCTATGTCATCGGCGGTTACGGATGGAAGGCAAACTACCTGGACCTGGACGGCTATGTGGCAACTGACGGAGTCGATAAAGTCAAAACACAGTACAACCTGGCCAATGCCGATATCGGCACAGATGCCAAATGGGTCTCGTATGAGTCAGGGCAGAAGAGCCCCAAGCCCTTTGACTGCGGCGGGTGCCACACAACCGGGTTTGCGGCAGACGGCAGCACGCCTGAGGGTTATGCAGGGTCCGGGACATGCAAAACATGCCACCCGCAAATTTATGACTCTCTCAGCGAATCAGGGCACCAGCACATACTCAACGCGGTGAGCGGCGCCGCGCCTGATTACCCGGCCTTTTGTCCCGGTGTTGAAGGGCCCGAGAAATTCACCTTCGGCACCACGCCGGACCAGACAAAAATTTTTGACCTGAAAGGCATACAGGGGCAGTGGGTTGAGGCAAACGTAGGATGTGAAGCTTGCCATGGCCCGGCCAAAGACCATGCGCAAAACCCTGCAAGCGTAAAGCCATCACTTGATGCGGCCCGCGCAGCCTGCGGCAAATGCCACATAAGCGGCGAGAAGGTTGACGGTATTGAGCAGGCGGATTACATCATTTCGACCAATGGCGACCTTATCAATTACCGCCAGGAGTGGGAAGAGTGGCAAGCAAGTCCTCACAACATTGCCGGAGGCCCTGATTGCGCAACCTGCCACAACCCGCATGCCACAACGATTTATGGCGGCAAGGCGAAAACAGACGGCAGGCGCGTATATCAGAATGAAGACTGCCTCAAATGTCATCACGTAACCATCGGCCAGAACATGTCGAGCCTTCTGTGCATAGACTGCCATATGCCCAAAGCCGCCAAATTAGCCGTCAGCAAAGGCATTATCGGCAAAGAAGGTAATTACGCGTATGTGGGTGATGTGCGGTCACACCAGTTTAAGATTAATGCCGCGGCAGCTTCACCGAATGCCTTTTATAACCCTGACCGCACGGCAGTGCAGCTTGACGCAAGCGGCAAGGCGCTTGGCCTGACCGTCACCCTTGTTTGTCAGCCGTGCCACAGCCCTGGGGGAATCAAGCCGCATGGGCTTCCGGAGGCAACCCCGTATACATTCGATGAATTAAAACAGAAAGCGCCGCTGGTCCACGCTTCCCAGCCTAAGGTGTGAGGCGGAACCGGGGCGCAGCGCGGGCAGTAACGCGCATACGGCATGCGGATATAAGCGTTATCGCGATAACCTAATTACACCAAGCAAAAGGAGCAGTACAATGAAGAAGGAAGCTTTAAAGAAGGACTCGGAACCAGGTGTAGCACGACGGTCATTCATGAAGATCGGCGGGCTTTCATTTCTCTCGATGATGAGCCTTGGAGGCGCGAAAAAGCTGTTTGCAGGGGAATACCAGGATACGTGGAAAGAATTCGGCTATGACGGGAATATTCCCTGGTACTGGAATGAAAAAGGCTACCCCGCCCACAAAACAGTGAACGTGAGCAAGTTGAGCGAAGGGACCATCAGCGCGCGGGTTGATAAGCGCTGGAGGCAGTTCAAAATAACTGAGCCGGACATCAATTACAAAAATTTTGAAAGCAACGGCATGGTGAACGTTTATAATAAGCTGCTGGAGGGAGTGGTTGCCATGTTTGGCGGTGTCTACTGCCCGACCATAATATCGTATGGCGGGATACCGCGCGGCGACAGCAAGTTCACCCTGAACGGCGCGTGCAAGTTCATGTTCCCGTGCCCGAAAGAGAGTGAGATACAGGGCATCATCGATGGGCTCAAACAGCACGCATCAGATCCGAAAGCGCGGCGCGAATGGTTCAGAGACAAGTTTGCCAATAAGGATCTGTGGGATTTTACGCGGCTGGTATCCCGGGACGAAACAGTCGTCAAGCCCGGCGAGGAAAAGCCGGATACCCTGTACCGCGAGACCCACACCTTCCGCAACCTGATGGAAAATCCGCTGGCGGTTATTCTGTTCGTATCAAACACGGATAACCAGAGCTACGAGCTGCGCACGATTGGTCATTATGTACACAAGGATGATGAGGCGGCCAATTCCTACGAGCGCAAAATAGCCGAATTCATAAACACCTACGCCAATGTCTCCCACGGCCTCAATGCCAACTTTCCGGCAATAATATTCTACACGATTGAAGAGTTCAATAACAGCATGGAGGTGGGGAAAGAGGGCGCGCGGGTGGCAAAGCTGGTAAACGGCGTAAAGAACATGTACGCCAGAATGCCCTGGAATAAGAGCAGTATCGGCTGATTCAGTTGCTGGTAAAAAGCATGCGGGGATATTTTTCTGCAGGTAAAAAAACAATATCGTTATGCTCTTCCGCTTTTATCGTGCGGGAGAGCATGACATCTTTTATCCTGGCCCATAGCGTATACGCGATGACTGCAAAGAAAGCGCCGGACATTCGTAAAGAAGAAATTTTTGAAGCAGCCCTGCACTGCTTCAACCATAAGGGGTATTACGGCACGTCAATTGATGATATCGCGGCACAGGCGGAGATCTCAAAGGGCGGCATCTATCATCACTTCCCCTCCAAGAAGAGCCTTTTTATAGATCTTTTCAACTCCCGGGTAAACCGCTATTTTGATGTGCTCAAGGCAAATATTGACAGCGTAACCCGGCCGGCAGAGCGCATCCAGGACTTTGTGGAAAAATCAGATCAGATTTTTCAGCAGAACCTCGACATATTGAAATTCATCCTTGAGTTCATCACCCTCAGCACGCGCGACCAGGAAATCAGGCGACCCGCATATCAGGAAAGCGGTGACGCGGGTGTACCAGAACCGGGTGAATATCTTTACCCGGATACTCACCGAGGGAATTGAGGAAGGCTCATTTAAAAAGCTTGAAGCCAAGAGCGTTGCCCGAACGCTCTATTTTCTCTCCATGGGTTTTTTTCTCAACTATTTTACGGTCAATATTGATTTTGACCTGAAAAAGCAGCACAGCATTAATATGAAAACCATTCTGGAAGGAATCAAGAAGTGAGACGGCAGCGTTTGGCGCTGCAGCATAACACCCATTCAAAAAGGAGGAGCTTATGAAAACGGAGGAGACAAAACGATGCGCTGCCGAGAGACCGGCAAGAGCCCTGCGGTCTTTTTTCTGTATCACGTTTATCGCGGCGTTGCTGATCACGTTGCCTGTGGTAAGTCATGCCTACCTTGAGAAGCCCGGAGATGTTATAGAAAAAACCTGCGGGGACACCAATATCGGGGGCAAGAAAATTTTAATCGCCTATGATACCAAGCACGGCGCAACCAGCAGCATCGCCGATCAAATTGCCGATGTGCTGTGCGCAGACGGGTTCCAGGTGGACCTCAAGATGGCACGCAATGTGACAGATGTTTCTCCCTATCACGCGGTCATCGCCGGAAGCCCCATTTACATGTTCAACTGGCTACCCGGAACGACGAATTTTTTGAAGAAATATAAAACTGCACTGGCAGATAAGCCGGTAGCGCTTTTTATTACCTGCACATACCTGAAGGATGATAACGACACGCCCGACCGACGCGCCCATGCGGTAGAGCTCTATATAAAGCCCGTCATGGATAAGACCGGGATCGAGCCGATAAGCATGGGTATTTTGTCCGGCGAGTTTCAGTACGGTGAACTCTATCCCCTTGAGTACATCCTCATGAAACTGGCAAAATTTGAGGAGGGTGATTTCCGCAACTGGAATAAAATCGAGGCCTGGGCACATGAAGTCGGTCTTTTGTTGCAATGATGACGGCATGCGGCATGCCATAGACACTGTATATCAGTAACTAACGGAAAGGAGAGCAGCGATGAGTAAAAGAACTATCGGTTTTGTTATCCTGGTAAGCCTGGTCTGTTTTATCGGCTCCCAGGGAATGCTTTCAGCGGCGGACAAGAAGGCCCAGAAGGAGCAGGGCAAGACGGAACAGGCGGCCAAGGCGAAAAAAATTGATACCGCGGCAATGCTTGATTCCAATCACCCCCCCTATGAACCGGGGTATTCCTGCAATGACTGCCATGAGATAAAGATTGACGCCAAAACCACCGCGACGCAGGTATGGCTCACCGGAGAATCACCGGGCAAGAAGGCAGGCGAAGGCATCATGCCGAAAGACAAACTGTGGGCAGCGATGATGAAAGTCATCGGCGGGAAAAAATTTGAATCTCACACCTATGTGCTCGGCACCTGTCTGAACAATGTCCCGCTCACGACAACCGCCGAGTTTACCCTCAATCCTGAGAAAAAAGTTCTCTACGGGTTTCATGAAAAGGGAACAGAAAAGCTCAATCAGATGCGGCTCAATCCCAAGGTCAGCCTCAACTGGCACAAAGAGTTCAAATCCTTTGCTGATTTCTGCTGCGTGCAGATCAAGGGGCACGCGGAATTGATAGAGAGCAACAACCCGGAGTTTGAACAGGCTCTGGTTGATTTTCTCCCCTATGAACGGGGCGCCAGGGTCCCCGCCGATGCGACGCCTCAGCAGCGCGAAGAGCGGTTAAAACAGTTCCGGGACAGCCTCAAAAAGGGAAGTTTTGTTATTTCTAAAATCTACATCGATCAGATTACCATGGCCACCGTTGACTTTACCAAGGAAGGGTACCGCAGGTACCAGCGCTGGACCCCGTAATCTGCTCAGGTGCGCATGCTGTTGATATAAAACCACAGAGGGCACAGAGATATTTTCTCAGCGCGCTCTGTGGTTTTGCTTGCATAATACTCAAGGGATTTAAGGGGAGATAGTAATGAAAACAGTGGTCATAACCGGCAGCACCCGCGGTATCGGGCATGGTCTTGCAGTTGAATTTTTAAAACGAGGCAGCGCGGTTGTCATCAGCGGTCGCAATAAGGCAGCAGTGGAAAAAGAGTTGCAAAAGCTGGCGCAGGCCTATGGCAGGGACCGGGTCGCCGGCATCCCCTGCGAGGTGACGGATCTCGCGCAGGTGCAGGCCCTGTGGGATGGCGCAAAAAAAATATTCGGCAACGTTGATATCTGGATCAATAACGCGGGCATTACCCACACCACGAAATTATTTGCCGAGCTTGACCCGAAGGAAATAAGCCCGGTCATCAACACCAATATCACCGGCCTCGCCTACGGCTGCAGGGTTGCCCTGCAGGGAATGAATGAGCAGGGGTCCGGCCAGATCTACAACTTTGAGGGCCATGGCAGCGACGGCCGCAAACGCGCGGGGCTGCTGATATACGGCACCACCAAGCGCGCGGTGCGCTATTTCACCGAGGCGCTCATCGAGGAAACCGAGGGCGGGCCGGTGCTGGTCTGTTACCTGAGCCCAGGCATTGTGGTGACTGACTTCCTGATCGAGGACATGCGCAAGATGTCACCTGACCAGCTGGAGACGACCAAGGCCGTGTATAACTGCCTTGCCGACACAGTGGAGACCGTGACACCGTTTCTGGCCGACGAGGTCCTAAAAAATACCGTGCACGGAATTGAGATTGCCTGGCTCACCGATGAGAAGGCCAACGAGCGCTTTAACTCCGATGAATACTGCAGCAGGGATTTATTCAGCCGGCATGGCCTGTAGGTAAAAAATATGTCATAAACATACATATAAATTAATCCTCTCGGGGGTACGTAATGAGTGCTCCGGCAGCAAAATCTGTTACTGCCTCACTACCGCAAAAACTCTGCAGCATGTGCGGGCTGTGCATGGGCACGTCCTGGCCCGCGCAGGAGAGCATCAAGAGCTGCGTATTCACTTCAGGCTGGCTTGGCAGCCGGGAGAGGGCGCTGTTCGGGAGGGAGCGCGCTCGCGACAACCCGGAGGAGATGCTCTTCGGCATCAGCAGCGAGCGCTTTGTCGCGCGCATGAAAAACCCCCTGCCCAACATCCAGTTCACCGGGATCATAACCGGCATCGCAAAAAAAGCGTTTGAGACCGGGCTGGTGGAAGCGGTCGTGACCCTGCACCGAAGCCCGGAAGATTATTTTCTGCCGGTGCCGGTGCTGGCCCGCTCGACGGAAGAGATTTTAGCAAGCGGCGGCAGCAAGCCGGTTCTTGCCCAGGCCCTCGCCTCTCTTGAAAAAGCCTGCCAACAGGGCATAAAACGGCTGCTGGTCATCGGTGCCTGCTGCCATGTGCAGAACCTGCGCGAGTTTCAGCGCCTCTCCCCCTATCTCAACGGCATAGAAATCTATGTGGTCGGCATTCCCTGTACCGATAATGTCCACCCGAAAAATTTCCGCTCCATCTTCAGCAAAATCTCCCGTTCCCACGAGACCGTCCGGCATTATGAATTCATGCAGGACTTCACGGTCCATCTCCGGCATGTCGACGGAACGCTTGAGCGGGTGCCGTTCTTCAGCCTGCCGCAGGATATTTCAAGCTCGGAGCTTCTCACTGACTGCTGCAGAAGCTGCTTTGATTACCTGAACGGACTTGCCGACATCACCGTTGGCTACATAGGGGCGCCGCTTCATATTGAGAAGATGTACCAGTGGGTCCTGGTCAGGACGGAGAAAGGCAAAGCGCTGCGGCAGCTCATAGCTGACGAGCTTGAAACGTATCCCGAAACATCAGCGGGTGACCGCACCGCGATGGTTCGGCAGTATGCCCTGCGCTATACCAGAGACGGTGCCGCGGAAGCCTTGAAAATGTCGGGGAGCATGCCGCTGGAGCAGGGATTCATGCTTGCGGAGCACATGTACACTACCGGGCCCCGGGGCCTTGAGTTTGTGCGCTACGCGATTGATACCCATGTGATACGCAATTACTATTTTGTTAAGCAGAACTATCCGGAAAAGCTCCCGGCACTGGTGCCGGCCTATGTATACTCCATACTGGAGGCTTATGGGCTGGAGCCGTAAACATTTCAGGTTCAATCCCAGTACTGTCAAAGGTTCTATGAAAAGAGGAGGAGAAATAGAACCACAGAGTTCACAGAGAAATTCTCTGTGGTCTCAATGCGATAAAATTCGGAACGCAAGAAATTAAGAATTTTTTAACTTTTATTCTGGGGAGTTCCCGAATTCCAAATATTTCATTTTTTTGTTTCCCCGATGGCCTTGCAGTTACTTGGTAATGGAGCAGGGGGAAAAGTGAGGATACCGAGGATAACAATAGAGAGGACACAGAGGGGAGGTAATAGAAATTCTATCAACCAGATGAAATATACTATTTTCTCTGTGTTCCCTGTGGTTAATATTTTGACAATACCTTCAACCCCGTACAGGAGAAAGGCGATGAAAGCAAATAAACTGTATCTGCTGCTGACCATCATGCTGCTCGTGCCCTGCGTCAGCATGGCTCAGTCAACTCCGGTGAAGGACAAGGTCGCGGTGCTGATTACCGGATGGGGAATGCCCGCGG
This sequence comes from Pseudomonadota bacterium, assembly GCA_026388865.1. GTDB lineage: Bacteria > Desulfobacterota > WTBG01 > CAIYCZ01 > CAIYCZ01 > JAPLIX01. The sequence continues at coordinate 14,211 of JAPLIX010000477.1, forward strand.
GCTACAACTTCGGCTACGCCTGGACAAGCCCTGATCTGGCGCAGGTCGGCGACAAGACCGAGTATGAAGGCCAGCCCTGTAAAATCGGGCATGTGGGAGAATTTCCCTACCAGTCGCATATGAACTTTATTCCCTGGTCAATTCTCTTTAAGACAGCGGGCAATGAACAATTCTATGACTATTATGGCGTTTATAAACTTGAAAATGGCACGTATGTAAGCCCGAACCCCGACATACCGCCGGTCAATCCCGCGGACATCCCCGAGGGCATACCCGTGACCCCGCTGAAGGATGTTACGGAATCAGGCGTTCTCAAGTACCCGGTTGACCCGAGAGACGGCATGGATTATGTGGCCGGATGGTACCAGATCGGCACCTTTCAAAAACCCTTTCCCAATGGCGTTCATGATTTTAAAGAGTCCATGCCCGGAATCTATACCCGCTATTACGGCATTATGGGCGTTCCGAAAGAAGCAGTCGACCCCAATGATCAGCACCCGGCAGTGCTCGCCCAGGACGCGTTTCTTAAAAAGCTGATGGATGCTTCATTCGGTGACAGCATTGATATGCGCTTCGGGGCCTACTCTCCAATCTCCGGCTACACCAGGCGCGAGGACGATGTTGCCGAGGATTTTGCCAAAGAAGGTTTTACCAAAATGCTGATTGCCCGGGAGACAACTGACAACAACCGCTACGCCAATGAATTCTTCAGCGGCAACTATGTGAAGGAGCGGCTGTGTGAACTGGGCAAGCTGGACTCTACGCAAATCCAGCAGACCCGCCAGGTGGGAAGAACGCCGGAATTCAACGCCATGAATATCCGCAACTTGAAGCCCTTCATCGAGGCCTTTCCTGAGGGCAGCACCATCGGCATCATCTATGTAACCCGGGGGCTTCCCTGGGGCAAGGATGAAACATCCGGCCCGTTCGGCACCGCGCACCCATGGAGCAAGGAGATTTATCACGAGAACGCCTATCTCAACTATCTCTCGCTGAAGAAAGCGCTCAAGACGGCATTCGGCAGCCGCTATAACCTGGTCTTCACCAGGGGCGGCGCTGAGAGTGATCTCAGGGCGGACAATTTCTTTTCCTACGCGGTCAATAAAACAAATGAAAACGGCGGGGTCTTCATCAGCGTCCGCGAGGCAATCCAGGCAATGAAGCAGGACGGCATAGACAAGATTGTTATTGCCCCCGGCCACTGGAACTATGACAATATTGATACCATCCTGACGATGAAGCTTAACAACGGCCTGCCCATTACGCCCAAGGCGGACATACTGGCCAATAAATTTGGCTGTACCCACTGTGAAGACGCGGACGGCAAAGTGGTAGCCTGCGACAGCCCGGCAAAAGCCGCGCAAATCACTGCCGCATCCTCTTTCAGCAACCTTCCCGAAGAATTTGCCACCGCGTATTACGTGGTGCTGAGGGGAACTCTGGAACGGTTCGGCCTGTATCCAAAGGATGCGCGCATAAGCATTGCGGCGCAGCAACCGGTTACCAAGCTTGACGGCGGGACGGTAGCGGTAACCAAATTTTTTAGCCTGATTAACAAGGCAAAGATCGAGATTCCCCCGGACCCGTACCCTGACCGGCCGGAAAGTTTCACGGATAAGACCGCTATACCGGTCAATGACCCCAATGATACCAATGAATGCATGTGGGAAGACACTAACATCATCATCGGGCAGCAGCTCAACCCGCCGGCCATGAAGACCGCCCGCGCCGTGGGGCCTGCGGTTCACTTTGGCCCCTACCGAACCTTTTTCAACCGTGATGTGACCATCACCATCCCCTACCGAAGACTGCTTGCTCTGGGCAAAACCGTGAAGGCGTATGTCTATAACCATGTAACCAAAGACTGGGACGCGCTGGAAACAGAGAAGAAGGTAAACGGAACAATTACTTTTAAAACAAAAGTGCTTGGCCTGTTCCAGGCCGGTGTTGAGTAAATAGTATTATTGCAAGAAAGGGCTTCCTCAAAAAGGAGGCTCTTTCTTTGCGCCACCCTTACCTTAACGTATCCATCCATTAATTGCTCTCCTGATTTTTCAAACAATCTGCAATTAATTAAAGACGGTGAAACCTTATCGTGCCGTGAACCTTTATCCGTCGCGCCCCGCGTGGGCGCGTGGATTGAAACTGCCTTTTGCGGCGGCCAAGGCCCGACTATGGGAACAGCTGCACCTCGTAAAAACGGGATTCGACGAGTCCCGAATCAAAATAAATAGGATGCTCCCTAACCCGGACAAGCCGGAGCCAAAATTAAAAGATAAAACTGAAAAAGACAAGAAAAGGTTTCATCTGGAACTCAGGAACTCACAAAGGTAAAAACAATAAAAAACCTGATTTCTTGAGTTCCAGATTTAATTTACTTTTAAGGTACTAAAAAATGGAAAAAATGCGTAACTATCGAGCGCAGCGTTTTCCAAGCTTCTTCTCCTCACGCTTTTTGTCCCGGGCCCGCTCTTTCAGCAACTCTTTTGTAAGCGAGCCGTCGCCTTTCAGCAGGCCGCACACGCTGCGAATATATTCGCTCGTAACGGGCTGAAAAAGAATCTCATGATCGCGTTCAATGAAGTGAATCTTTGTTCCGGGTTTGATCCCGTAGCGCTTGCGGAGCCGGGCCGGAACAACAATTTGTCCCTTACTGGTCATGGTTGATACTTCCATATTGTTAAATCTCCTTTATCTATATTTATATCTACATTAATGATACAGGTAAATAAAAAAGATAATTTGTGTCCTATTGAATTGATTTGAAAAAGAAACTGGCTCCTGATAGCGTAGGCATTATTTCCCCGGAGGGCGCAGGTAATGTTAGATAAAGAGCTGATCGTTGCGGCTGTCAACGGGCCCATGCGGCAGTACTGCCAGACCATGAAGCAGACCATCGGCGACTGGCAGCCGCTGCTTCGAGGTCCAGCCGGAGCTGCAATTTCTGGTAGAGTGGATGCGGCTCATCATGGAGGTCACGCGGGACGGCCAGTGGGACTGGACCAGCCCCGCGGTCCAGGCAGTGTATAAAAATTATGCTGACAGCATGATTTATAAAACCTTTGCCCGGGCTACGGTCGGGATTGTTACCGCCATCCTGAAGACAGGGCAGGTCGGAACGGTGTTAGAAATAGGCACCGGCCCCGGCCAGGTTACCGAAGCGCTGTGCGGTGAGATGATAACCAATAATCTTTCCGTGCCCATCATCATATCGGATAGAGCGCCGGGCATCTCGGTCGTGGCAGAAAATCTGCGAAAAAAATTCCCCGCCCTGTCCATCACAGATTTTATCTGGAACATACGCGAAGATCCCCCGGAAGCGCTGGTTAAAAAGCTCGTTGGGCCGGTGTTACTGTTTGAGCGCTTCTGCATCCCGTACGGCGGCTATGAAGCCATCGATCGGGTCGCGCCGGTCGCGGATATGTTTCTCATGGTGGAGGATTTAAACCTTACGGGAAAGAAAGAGGCCTATGATGTTATTTATGAGAAGATAGGCTCACAGTTTTTCACCTGGCAGGATACCAGGAAGTATCTTGAAAAGCATTTCTCCTTCATCCACACCTGTGACCAGGAAACAATTGACGCCATTAACCCGCCGGTAACTGACTTTACCCTTGCGATAAAATAAACGCTCACATTGCCTGCATAGAAAACTAAGGGTCGTTGGAAAAAGAGTTGCAGAAATATATAGTTGATAGTTGAGGTTTGACCCCACTGTTCTCCTACACTATTTTATTTACGATTCCCTGTCAATTCATTTATTCATGGACGTCCCCTATTGGTCCCTATTGGTCCCCATATAGTTGATAGTTGAGGTTTGACCCCAAGACCATCATTGCTTTGGCTTGATCCCAGCCTTCCCTAGTAATTCCTGAATCATGTGCCTGTAACGCAATCGCAGGTCGTCAAGATCCAGTTTCGGTGTGATGTATGTCCGGTCATGCGCAGCAGTGTCGCCGACAGTCTTGACCTTGCGCATCGTCGAAGGGGTGTTTCTGCCAACCAGAATCAATTTATCCGCGGTGATCGCTGAAATGAGGGCATCCAGCATAACGAATACGCCGTTCTTTTGGATTTCTTGCGTTCGCCCAGTCGCCACATAACACTCTATAATCAAGGACTCCATCAACCGTCTGCAGAGCGTTGCGCAAGCATCGTAAAAACCTGCCTCGTAGCATCCATTGATCTGACGAACGAGTTGCTCCAAATACTTCCGCGTTCCGGTCGTCCATTCTGGGGGTAGGTACTCGCCCCTCACCTGAACGTCGGGGAGGCCTAGTAGCGGGAGGTACTTCGTGTTCAGCTCGTCAACTTTGCGTGCGTCAAGCTGGACAGTCCCCTTCCTTTTGCCACCAATGGTGTATCGACTTCGTTTCAGATCATGAACAAGGCGTGTGACATTTGGTCTTGGGAAGTCTTCCTCGTGCAAGTCGGCAGCGAGTTCCGATGGGGAACGTTCATCGTACAGTTGGGTTTCGCGATAATACCAAAGCAATGCGATTGCTCGATCAACGTGCGAAAGACCGAGCCGCGCAAGACCCTTTGCGAATTGCTTCCTACTCGCCATCGCTCTTGCCCTTGATCACGTTCTGGATGTACTTGAGTCCGCGACGAGAGAGCAAGTAGCGAACAGGCTGTCCCCTCCTACGGACCGTGTCTCCGATTACGTAGCGGGCCGCGCTCCCCTTGAGGGCGTTTGACACGTTCGCCACGTGAATGGGAATGCCGAGCTCTTTTGTGACTGCACTGATATCACCCGTGGTCAAACGGTGCGAGGCTCCCATGTACACGTGCACGACGAAAAGCGGCAAAAGAATGCGATTCACTTGGCTCGTCGTTTCTAGGATTCGCGACTCAATCTCGTCTGCCTCGTCGCAGTCTTTGACGTGCTTTACAATCTCGCTGATTGAAAACTCCTCCGTCTGTGCCTTTGCAGTGGACTTCCCAGCTGTTCTTGGCGCAGGAGTGGCTTTCTTCTTCTCCTGTGGGTCAGCGTGGGCTGCACCATAGAACGCCAAGAGGTCCTTGACCTCGGCCGTCGTGCCCTCAATGTTAACTACGGCGCCACTCGCGAGTGTGACTGTTGCCTTTGGCATATGTTGCTCCTTTGTTTGTTGTTACTTGCCCAACAAGTTATTCTAAAGTTTCCGCTCAACTAGGGGACGTCCATGAATAAATGAATAACTTATTTTGACAACTGGCAATTCATCTCTTTTGCAATCTTTTCGCCTCGCCGCACTGCATGCACTATTGCCGACTGCGTTAAATGATAACGCCGGGCTAGCGACATTCCATCAATGCCCAATTCCCGCACCGCCCAGTATATCGCAAGGCTTCGGGCCTCTACCCGCTGCTTCTCCCGCCCCCTGTTCCTCAATTCATCCAAGGCTATGCCACAAACCTTACAAACCTTCTGCTCTACTTTATCAATATCATAGCCCCTGCGCTTCAATTCATGCCGCCGGCTAAACTTCTCCTCTGCACGGGCAAGCACCTGCTCTACAAACTCTCCTTCTCCCAGTATCCTCACATCTCCCTTTACCCGCTCCTGCCCTTTCTGCCGCAGCTTCTTTACCGCTTCCCATCCCCCCATACTCCGTATCAGCCCCCCGCCTACCAGCTCCGGCCGCCTGCCCTGCGCTATCCCTGCTGCTACATACTGGCTGTACTGCTGCCGCGCCCGTTGTTCTTTTCTGCCAAACAACTCAAGCACATTCCCTGTCTGCTGCCAGCTGCAGCTGCGTTCCCCCATCAAAGCGCTGTGTCCGCTGTACTCATAGCTCTTCAACTCTTCCAGTGTTGCTACAAGTCCAGCCCGCAGTGGATTTAAATGTATGTAGCGCACCAGCTCCTTTAAATATATATCCTCCTGACAAATTATGGATTTATACCGGTTTTGAAACAACTGCCCGTGCCTGCCATGACGCCGATTGAAATATCCCGCATACCCCGTCAGTAGTCTCCTCATCAGTGTTGCCAAGCTCATATCTCCGGTCCGCAGCAGTACATGCACATGATTTGTCATCAGCGCCCAGGCATAACAGCCCGTGTTGCTGCCCAGCACCAGCGCCCCCAATCTTTGGACAAACCAATCCTTATCAGCAGCACCCCGAAATATGCTTCTCCTCTCTATCCCCCGGATTATTACATGATGCAATATCCCGGCTGCGTCTAATCTGGCTGTCCGTGGCATGCTCTATACACTATTTTATTTACGATTCCCTGTCAATTCATTTATTCATGGACGTCCCCTATTGGTCCCCATATCAATTTTATTGCCGGCTATCAAATGATTTGGGCAACAGCCCGTTGAGGTTTGACCCCAATGCTTTCTTACTGTTCTTCCCGATTCCTGCAATGATTGTCTGGGTAGCCAAACTGGCCACAGCCTATTAGTATCAGACCCAGCCTGGATCAGTCACTCGTTCCCTTGTCACACCTTTAGATTTGCTTTGTCTTGCCTCCCGCGCTACATCGGGGCTAACATACCGAGATTTCATGTCAGTCAGAGCAGTAGCAGCATAGTGCTTTATGGACGTGTATTCGTAGTCTGTACAATGACGACCTTCGTTCCTGCTACGAGACGTCTCCCACCTCTCATCACCGTGCCGCATGATGTCGATAAGTTCATTCACTTTTGTTTGGCTAATCTTGGCGCCTTTTTTGGACAGATTTTGAGCAGCGGCCATTCGGACCTCCGCATCGGAGCTATGAAGCTGGACAATAAGCTCCCCGCTTCTGCTATCCTCTATTTGCTCTATGCGTTTCTCGATATTCCCCCTGGCTGTTTCTATGCTTGCCAATCGCTGCTCCAATTGTTGACGGGACTTGGTGGCTTTTTCCGTAGCGGATGGGGAGAT
>JAPLIX010000533.1 GCA_026388865.1 Pseudomonadota bacterium
CCTCCGGGTCGTTAAAATAGGGGAATATGTCGGTGCCGCCGGCAAAGACAACCTTGTCAGTTATATTTGCCCGCAGCTCCAGGTATCCCTTGGGAACATGGGGATTTACCGGGAACAGATTCATTTCAGCCACTAATGCTTCTGCAGTGCTGCCCTTCTGTCCGAGCTGCTCGGCAAGCACCGGCGGGGTCTCTATCTTCAGGTCGCAGTAGATCAGGCTGGCCTTTTCAAAAACATTTCCCCGGGAAGTATGCACCTCCAGGGGACCGAGCTTGCTGTCAAACGTCTTTTTCTCAAGCACCTCGGGAAAATTAAAGAGCAAACAAAACTTTTCAAACCGGCTGCAGACATCCTGCAAAAATGTGACGATACGGTCTCTGTCAGGCATATAACCCCTCCCCTGCTGGTTTAGTTGAACGTTGTCAGAATAGGAGAAAGAATATCCCCTGTCAAGACAAAACCGCCCGGCAGGGGAAATCAGCTGCATTGTGTTAATGGTTTGTGTATGCTGAGAGCTGAAAGCTGTCAGAGTCAGCTTTCAATAATTATTTCTCAGTGACCTCTGTGGTTAAACTTTCACATCCTGTCAATAAAACAAGGAGCATGCCATGAAAAGCTATCGCAAGGAACTCTGGTTTAATGTGCCCGCGCGCCGCGCCTTTATAAACATAACTCCTCAGGTGGAGGAATGTCTGCGCGAAAGCAGAATAAAAGAAGGACTGGCATTGATTAATGCCATGCACATAACCGCATCCGTGTTCATCAATGATGATGAATCAGGCCTGCACCAGGATTATGAAAAGTGGCTGGAAAAACTTGCTCCCCACGAACCGGTTGCCCAGTACCTGCACAACCGCACCGGCGAGGACAACGGTGACGCACACCTGAAACGCCAGATCATGGGCAGGGAGGTTGTTGTGGCTATTACCGACGGCAAGCTGGACGTTGGCCCCTGGGAGCAGATTTTCTACGGTGAGTTTGACGGCAGAAGACGAAAACGGGTGTTGGTAAAAATTATTGGAGAATAAAAAAAGAGCGACAATAATCCATATTGCAGATTAAGTTAATTAACATATCCATTGCGTCATACTGCTTATAGAGCTTGTCTGAGGCACATTGTGTATAGTCAAGCCCGTAATCAAAGGTCTCACCATCTCCCTTAATATAAGTGAGTATATAATCATCGGGATATAATTTAAATTGGGACTTAAAGACTGCAAATTTCTGTTGCATTTGTGAAACCGGCCCGAATTGCATTTTTCCAATCATAAGTCGAGTGTTTTCCGGCATGGCATATAAATCCTTTTTAGTTTTATCAATGTACATGGTACTGAAATCTTTTACTGAAACATCATAGTTTCTTGCAACGATGTACTCAGCAAGCTTCTCAGCATTCGGTATAAACCACTGCAGGTGATAATTCCGCTCTCCAATAAAAGGAATATTAGGGATGAGCGCTTCATATGACTCACGCATTTCCGCAAGTATGCTGTCAATCCTTGCTTCACCAAACACCGGCAGATACATCTCCCGTCTGGCCTGTGCCTGAGCATCATATTTATTAAGGAGCTTTTTTGTATCATACGTCCTGCTAACGAGGCTCGATACGCCACGTGCAACTGTGCCTTTGCTGCTATTATCTGCCAGAACGGCAAGTGGGTTATACAAGCAGCCCATACAGCCTAACCCCACTGCCCTAATAAAATCGCGTCGTCTCATGGTGGTTCTACCCTAGTATAAGGTATCACTATAATATTTACATTAAAATGCTTGGTCGAAGCTAAATTTATTCCAGCAATGCACAACGGGAGAAGCATTAATTTCCTTGATGCCTAACAAAATTCTTTCTTTGAGCTCTTGCTTGGAGTTCACACGGATATGTTTCAGGAATGTTCTTGCCATCTTGCCAAAAAGCGTCTCAACCAGATTTAGCCATGAGCCATGCTTAGGAGTATGCACATAAAGAAAACGTCCGGGTCTGGTTGAAAGATATTTCATTGTTTCTTTCGATATATGGGCAGAATGATTATCCAGAATGATACGAATTACTAATGCGGCAGGATAGTAAGCATCCATTTCCTTGAGTAACGATATAAACTCACTGCTGCGATGCCTATCATGAATCTGAGCTATGACATGACCATCATGTAAATCCAGCGCTGCCAGAATAGACAATGTCCCCAGACGTTTATATTCATAATCCCTCATTACGCGGGACTGTTTTTGAGTGTCAGGCATGATATCAGGTGCGATATTCTTGATGGCCTGTACCCCCGGTTTTTCATCCACTGACACGGTAATAATCGACGGAATCTCACCTGCTGCCGTGGCCGCATTTTGAACATTGACTTCCTTGTATACGCACAAAATATCCGTCATCTTCTGCTCAAAATCAGGATCGCGTCGCTCCAGATAGTAGGCAATCTTATGTGGACGGATTGGATGCCCGTCAAGAATTCTCTGCATCGTTGCCTTGGCTGCCTTCTTCAAACAATCATGCCCCGCAGCTGGAGCATACCTCTTCACATGCTCGGCCAAAGCACTGCGTGTCCACATCTCGGCTGCATAACCAAAATCTGTCGGTTTCTTGCAGGCAATATTGATAACCCAAGCCTTTGCTTCTTCTGTAATGACCGGTTCTTTGGAACGATGATATTTGTCTTTCAGACCCTCCTGTATTCCCATTGCCAATGCTTTTTCTATCCATTTGTAAATTGTCGGCCTGCTTACTTGAACCATGTTCTCTATCTCAGTGATTGGTATATCTTCTGAATATCGCAATAAAATATTTGCCCGCTGCACTTCTCTGATTGGTGCCTTGCGTGACTGGGAAATTGTTTTCAATTGCTCCTTTTGTTTTTCGTCAAAAATCAGCTTTGCTTTTTGGCTCTTGCGTGGCATATTGATTTCCTCCAAAATGTTTTGGATATCAATATGCCACAAACAGCTTTATATGTAAATTTTTAAATGAAACGTTATACTAGTCCCAAATCAAGCGAACATAGAAACGCTTGATTAAAAATTCCATTGATGCATCTGCCATGGCAGGGCAGGACATCAATTTTTGTCAGTTTTACCTCTCATGCGAATAAAAATGGTTGCAGCATCACTCCCTTTGAAGAACAGTTTGCATGGTGACACTCATTCAGGCATAGCTATCCCCCTACACCGTTGTTCTGCCCGGGTCTGTGAATCGCTACTATGCCAACCGCAGCTGACGTATAGTGCCAAAGGTGCTCAAAAACTGAGCAGTCCACTGGTTGTACCCCAGTATCCGGTACACGATGTGGCGACCGGTAGTGATGATCTGTACCGGAATTTTTATCAGTCCATTAAGAAACCGCCGGAACTCCATGTGCAAAAGTTCATCCCGCTGTTCCCGTTTGCGCACCAGCAGGGCAAACCACGCTTTCAGCGTCCAGGCAAGCCCTGCCATGACCATGTAGGCCCAGAGTATCTACCGGCATGCGCAGAGCAGAA
>JAPLIX010000174.1 GCA_026388865.1 Pseudomonadota bacterium
CTCAGAGTAACAAGCTTACCGGCTATATTTTCACCCTTAATGAACAGATTTTCAAATATATTTTTTGCTAGCACTTCATGCTCAGACGTAAAGCCAAGCCCTGTAGGAGCAAAGCAGGCAACAGCACCTTTATTTTCTGCCCGGACAAACTCCTCTGCCAGGGAATATTTATCAAGAAAGTTGGGGAAAAATCCGTTCAGGCAGTTAAGCGTTATTGCAAAGGTAAGCTTCTCACCGTTGTTTAACAGTTCAACATCATTCCGCGGAACTTGATCTTTGTCATCCGGTGTGTGAAAGAGAAACTCTCCAGCCCAGTTATCCACAGAGCCATGACCGGTATAATTCGTAACAAGGCTGCCTGCATTGATTTTACTCACTAGGTCACTGGTTGCGGCCGTAACATCACTGTAATTTTCCAAATAAACCTTTTCTGCGGCATAATTCGACGGCAATATTTTTGCCAGAGTATCAGACACTTTTGTAAAATCTGCACCCTGGTCTGCTGCTAAAATAATCTTCTTGGTCCAAGCACCGGCAGAGCCTTCCTCATAGGTCTTAATCTTATTTATAATGCTTGTGGCATCTTCAACAGTTTTGACGCACATCCGTCCGATTAGCATATCGGGAATAAGATCAGTACCACTCACACATACAAACCAGTTATCGGTAGGCGTATCACCGAGCGTATCTGTTTGCGTAAGGTAGGTTGGAACAAAATCAACGTTTCCCTTTGCAAAATTGCCTGTATCATCCCGATAGTCAATGCTGGCATCACCCACCAGCAGTACATAGGTGGGATGACCCGTACTGTTCCAGTTGTTGTAAGCGTACGTTAAAAAGTCCTTGATGGCACGAGCGTCTTTTATCCCATAGGAGAATTCATCATAGATATCCTGGATTTTGACGACTTCAACACGGTGTCCTTTATCTTCCCGGTACTGTTTCAAATCCTGGACGACATCAAAAAACAATTCGTGTGTTATTATAATATAGTCGATGTCCGTTCGAGGTGACTGAAGAAGAGGGTTTGAAATTTCATCCACAACCATATCAGCTGGTGTTATAAATTTACTTGCTGCAACAGCAATGTAGGTTTTGCTTCCCGATCCCGTCTCGCCAAACGCAATAGTATACTGACCGCCGCTTTGTGTTATTTGTGTATTGGTAAAGTTTGTGACGGTAAGGGGATTGGTGATGTCTAATACCCAGATGTTATTAGTAGTGAATTTTTTAATTTCTAATGATGCATTGCCGGAACTGCTGCCACTACATTTTAGGATATCACCTTCAGCAACATAGGCAGCTGTATAGGAGATATCGAACCAGTTTATATAAATCCGGTCCACTGTAGTTCCCGGATCGAGCACTTCCTCTATTTGGATGGCATTGTCACCATTCTTAAATACCGTGGGAGTGATGTCTGGAATATTTTTAGTGTATTCAATCTGTCCGTTCCAGGTGAAGTCAGCAACAACGGTACCATTGACATATACCCTGGTATGGTGAGCAAGTGTCGTTTCCCCTCTAAAATTAACCTTCATGGTATAAGTACCGCCAGCGGTGCTTATATTTCCCAGGTGTGCCGGGGGAGACAATACTACCTTTGCAGTGTTGATTTCAGTAGGCTGAAGACTCTCCCAGAACCAGTGATCAATATTCGCGCCATTGGGAATTGTTTCCCAGTATTTTTTATCCACCTCTCCGTGATAGCTGTTGTTAAAGGTCTGCTGAACATTTGAACTGTTAAACGATCCGGCCGGCATTTGTTCTATTTTTTTCCCAGCACCAAAGCCCTTGTAGATCCAATATATATTGCTCTTGCTGTAGAGCGACTTGAACGGTTCCCCATAAAACAGAAGGTAATCACCAGATTTGAAAGGGCCGGCACTGCTGCGATACACAGGCACTTCCCTGCCCTGATTTTCCATTTTGATATTCTCGTTAGTGGTAGCTGTTAAATCAATGCCCAATGCATTTAAATCGTCGTAACTGACCCTGTAAATCCCCTCATCCTTCAGCGTTACCCTCACCGCAAAGGGGCTGTTTTCTGTCTGTAATGACTGTGCGTGAACAGTACTCAATGGTTGTAAAGCTGATCGTTGCGAAAGGTTGCTGCCTTCTGCTTTATAATTGAGCAGCATTGTTTTATAAAGAGTGCTAAAAGTGTTCTGCTGCGTATTTTCTGATCTGCTCGCTGCTCTATAAGCTGTTAGCTGATTCTTCCCTGCATCTTTCTGTATACCGATAAATCGCAGGTGAACTTTATATCTAGTATGAATTTCAAGCGTTCTTGCAACCGGATTATACTGAACCGGATACAAAATGATGTTTGCGATATGTTTGTCACGCAAGTAACCGGTAAAGTCTGCAACTGCAAGTTTTCCCGGGTATAAAGCATCTGCCGTATAGGCAGCTTCATCGATACGGTACTGTTCTCTCAGCTGTTTTGATCCGGCTTTATCCTCCTCAACGATCGCATAGGGAGCAGGAGCCAGCAATACGTTACGCAGGGTTATTTTATCTAGAGACTGATAAGAGACTGCCATCTCACTTCCTTCCGGCAGTTCAATGAGCTGACCCCTCAATGACACGCCCGGTGCCCCTTCCCGGGCGTTAATACCGCATCCCTGTATCACAATTTTCTGATATGACTGATACGGAGATTCTATGAGGGAATAGTTGGATATGGTAACATCCATGTCCAAACCATCCGGTGTTTCATTCAAAAGACGCACCGATATATCAGCAGCATTAGCCGTATGTACTGTAATGAAGCAGAACACCACCGCCCTGAACAATGATGCAATCCTCATAATTACTTTCATTCCTTTTCCTATCCTTTCTGATACAGTGATTCGATCATGGCAGCCATTTTATTTAATGGCCCTGTAGTCATTTCGTAACACTCCACTCCGTTAAGAAAATCACCTATGGTAAGCAGGAGTTGAGAGCTTTTATGGTTAAATTTATTAAGCAGTTTGCTGTGTATCGAGCGGTTTCTGAGATTTTTAAGTATCTCAAGGGAAGCGGCTGATTTTGCTATAGGCTTAAGAAATGGCTCGGAGGTAAAATCAGGATTTTCTTGTGACACCCGCTCCTGATAAAATATTTGATCTGTGTAACGGTTGCAGATGTCTCTGAATGCTTTAGTCAGACCGGTCTGCAAAGGTATTGAGAAGCGGTATACCACATAGTCGCTCTCCATATAAGTACCTACATGGTCGATGCCATCATGGCTACAAATTTCATCAGCAAGAGTCTGGTTATCATTATAGAGGGCGAGATCAATCGTAGTTTTATTTTTCATTCCTTCAGTGGTCTGCCTGTTTTTTAACAATATGAGATAGTGTGCTTTACAGATTGATCCTCTGGAATTTGGGAAAATGTTATCACAATTAACCAGATATTTTTTGCCCCTTCCTATATTCTTAAGCAATAAGCATTTACTTTTGTCTATGCGGTTGAGAAAAGGGTTGCTTTCTCTTAAGCCGATACTGCGAGGAAAGGCAGTAATAGTGAAATTGCCCAGGTTCACCGGACAGAATTCATCTGAGTAAAATCTGTATCCTCGCGATACCAGCTCCAGCATGAGAGTAGTTTTACCATACGTAGAAGGTCCTGATATAATAATTCCCTTTCTTTTTTTTTCGACAACGCCTGCATGAATGAGCAGATGATCATCGACACTGTCCATGACCTGCTGAAAAACAATCATATGTGCATGGCTTATGAAAAGCTCGTCTTCAAATAGCTCATAGGCCTGGCCATTAACAACTGCAGCCGGCCTGCTTCCCGTGTCTGTGCCCTTTATTATATAACACATAATGTCAGGGGCTGGTTGCGCAGACGCCATAAAATTCTGATACATGGCTGAAAAAATATCAACTGCCTCGATCGAATCTGAGGAGAAAGTAAGGCTTACATTCAGAAACTGGAAGTGTGCGCTGTGAACTGCAGACCGTTTAATGGCTGATAGTTGTTTATCATTCAAGGTTAGAAGCATTCTGCGGTGGTATCTCCGATAGGCACCTGGGGCGTGGCTGATGATCTATTGTGGGCAAGTTTAATAACACTCTGCTCATATAACCTGATTCTGAAATCGCAAAACTCGTCGGTATCCCAGATGGTACCCTGTTGCTCGAAGATGGAGCCCAGGCAACTGCTTTGACAGAAATTTTTCCACATGCATGTTTTGCATTTCTCAATCTTATCTTTTCTCTTGTTTCGTGCAGCCATTAATTCCAGAAGAGTGGGGTGTTTTAGTATATCGTTGAAAGTATTTTCTTTTATATTGCCGATTTTAAATCTATCATTGATAAGCAGAGAACAGGGATATACATTCCCTCTGGTGTCGATTATTATGTTTTTTCCAATCGGGCACCAATGCCCATCATCCATAAGCTTTTTAGGGTCCACTATGAATCCGCTTAAGCCGCATCGTATATCAAGTTCTGGATACTGACGCATAGCAGTTTTAAATACATAGGTATAAAATTGTTCATAATCCTTTGCAGAAACCTCACCCTGGATATCCTGCCAGTTATTACGTGCGTTGCCCTTCCGTCGGAGAGGAAGGAATCTGACAAACGGTATTCCGAGACTGCTGGCAAGGGCAAAAATATGCGGCAGATCGTTGATGTTCTGTTTCATGACAGTGGTGCATAAATTTATTTTTTTCTGTAATCCGCATCTTTGCAGATGCTCAATCCCCTTCATTGCGGCGTGAAATGCTCCATCTCCACGAATGCTATCGTGCACACCGGCGGTTGAACCATCGATACTTACCTGTATTGAAACATTGAACCGGGCGAGGAACGACGCATAGTTTTCATCAATGAGGGTAGCATTTGTTAAAAGAATGAAGTGCGCTTCAGGGTTAATTTCAAAAATGTTTTTAAAATTCTTCCGTAGTAACGGTTCGCCACCGCTTATGACTAAAGCTTTGCCCCCGGCTTCGTAAAATTTTTCTACAAAAGAGGTAAGTTCCTTGTCGGTAAGTTCCGGATTCCCTTCGGACATGTTATGTGCATAGCAGTGCTTACAATGCAGATTAC
Organism: Pseudomonadota bacterium; assembly: GCA_026388865.1. Taxonomy (GTDB): domain Bacteria; phylum Desulfobacterota; class WTBG01; order CAIYCZ01; family CAIYCZ01; genus JAPLIX01. The sequence goes on from JAPLIX010000174.1 coordinate 5,055, forward strand.
ATGTATCAGTCAAATGAAGAAAAGCGCTTTTAATTGACGCTGCGTTTGTTTGAACCGGCAATTCGTCATTCGACATGATACCAGATTTGGTGATAGATTGCATAAAGATCGCGATATCATCTCTAATAATACTATCGGAAATATCATACTGATATTTTATGGTATTAATAATATCGTTTATCGAATTTCTTCCATTACACTGTTGCAGGATTTCCCAGCCAAATTTATTTATGACAGCCCATGATGGTCTTGAAGGATGAGTGATTATATGGAATGATTCTATCTCTTTATGAAAAGAGCCTTCTGGCAACTGTGGGGTATCGGTTAGTAGACTATTATTCAACATGGGATCAAAACATAAAAATTTAGGGTTACACACGCTCTTAGTGTATAACCCTAAATCAGGCTTTTAGCAATTTGATTGTCGATTTACTCTGCCGTTAAGACAGTTCCGTAGTTAATTTATTGATATGTAGGACACGGGCTTGGTGAGCAGGTCTGTGCTGGTCCTAAAAGATCAATAATTTCATCTTCTGAATAGGTTATGACTTTTGGTGATTCATATTCTTTTTTCATATCCCGCCCCTTTGCTTTTATTTATAGTATTGAGATCAATATTTTGATTACAGTTTTCGATATCTGGTAGTATCTGATAATAATATATACCATCAGATTTTTTTGTCAAGAAAATAAATCTATTTTTTAAAATTTATCTTGTCTATTTTTCAACTAAAAATAATTGAAATTATATTATAAATCGTTTTATATAATTTATTATCATTAAATTAACAATTTATTTTTATTAAAATCATCAATTGTTGACCTGATATCTTTTAAAACATCACCATATTCAATCGCGGGAAAGTTTTTATTCATTTCTTCCTCTATAGCTTTTATTGTATGATAACCATCGCAAAATTTCCATATCAAATAAGCTGTATAATTTAATACATGTATTTTTTCATTTGTTGCATCATATAACATAACTTCATCACCAAGTTCATGGATTGCCAAATCTTCCCTTTTTTTTGGTTTTTCAATTAAAGCATCCACCTGTTATGTACCTTTTTAGATTTTATATTTTCCCCGGGTAGAAGTGTATTCATCACCTCATGCAGGTAATCAGGCATTTTACCAGCCAGAACACGGCTGACAATTTTAGCAGCAGCAGGTATTGCAAATTGCTCAAAATATTTTTTGTTGTCATGCAGTTCCTTGGAATCATTGCGCATCATCTTATAATTTTCTTTAAATAAGCAGCAAGAACAGGTATCTTTTCTACCGCTTGGTTTAAAATGTGCGTCTTGTTCAATAATAGCCTGTTTCTTTTCTTCCCCGATTCTATACATCAAATTAATACCAAAATTTGAAAGCAGTGTGTTGCAATAATACATAACTTCCTGTGATGCATTAATGGCAACAGGTGTTGCATTCCCTGGAGTTCTGCCGGATATTATCACACTGCAATTGAGCTGTTTGCATAAAGGAATTCGCACTGCATAACAGTAGATACGGCATCCAAGACAAGGGCTGTAAAATTTAAAGCGATTAAGCAGTTCATGCATAAAACGACCATTTAAAGCCCCCCAAAACTCAGGCGCACCAATCAGTACGGGTTCGAGACAGTATATCTGATGTGTTTTTTCTATCTTCTTCCTTAATGTGTTGAAGTGTTTAAGTAATGTCTTCCATTCCCCATATTCTGTTCCGGTGTAGACAACAGTAGGTAAAAATGCGTCTACTGTTTTTCTGTCTAGAGCAGCATACACTGCAACCATGCTTTCAACCCCGCGTATTTCTCCCATGGCAAGACGTGGTATTTTCTTTAAGATCTCTATCTGTTCCGACGGTATGATACTTTTCTGAAACTGCACGAAGGTGTCAGGTTTTTCCGCAATAGTTTTAATAAACTCAATGGTTTGTTTCATGATGTTTATTATCAGGCCTACAGACGGTCGCACCATACTGATATCGCGAGAGCCAAGAAGTGACATAACAAGCCGATCTATACCCAGTGCAACTCCAGCACATTCTGGTATGCCTAGCTGTAAGGCAGAGATGAATCTTTCGTCTATTTCATAGCTTTCCTTGCCCATGACTTTTCTTTTTCTCTGGGCATTTTTAAAACGTCGTGTCTGTTCTATTGAGTCAGTAAGTTCGGAAAAGGCGTTAGCAATCTCCAATCCCCCCATAAACAATTCAAACCGTTCGCATAGTAAGGGTTTGTCATTTTTTAACTTTGCAAGTGACGCAAGCGGGGCGGGAAAGTCAACGACAAAAACTCCAGCTAACGAGTTAAGATACGGCTCAATTTTATCTACCCAGTCAAGGAAAAACCTGGCTTCGTCCCACTGGCAGGATGGCTCCCACCCTGCTCTGCTCTTAAATAATGCATCCACACTAATACGCAGAAAAGGAAATGTATACGATGGCTGCGATGTGTGACAGACTGCAGAGTCATGAAAAAGAGAGTAAATAAGCTGTTCTGTCTCTTCCATGATATTGACATAATCCGTATTGCACCGGTACCACTCAAGAATGGTAAATTCCGGGTTGTGCAGAGATCCCCGCTCATTGTTGCGAAAGGCATGTGTTATCTGGTAGATGCACGGTATTCTTAAGGTCAGAAGCCGTTTCATCTGCAACTCTGGAGAAGGTGATAAGAAATAGCCAGTTCCGGCAGGGATGGCATCAATGTAGGGGTCAATTCCCGGAGAATGTACCCTTATGGGTGTTTCGACTTCAAGGTAGTGTGCGGAATCGAAAAAATTTCTTATCGCCCTTATGATCTGATGCCGGGCTGTTAAGGTTTTCAAAAAGCTCTCTGGAAAGGAATGCTCTGCCGTTCCTCCAGTCATCGTTTAACCCGCTCAACATATGCCCCGGTCCGGGTATCTATAACAATCCACTCTTCATTGCTCAGGAACACCGGAACCTGCATCTTATAGCCGGTTGATACTTCTGCGATCTTTGTCGCACCGCTTACGGTATCTCCCTTGACGGCTGGTTCGGTATGCACGATCTGCAGTTCAACAAAATTTGGAAGTTCAATGCCTATGGGCCTGCCTTTGAAGTACATGACCTCCACAACCATATTTTCAGTTAAAAACGATTTTGCTTCCCCTACCTGGTCTTCTGACATTTCCACTTGATCATAGGTCTGATTATTCATGAAATGATAGTTATTGCTCTGCGAATATAGAAATGCCATTTCATGTTCCTCAATTGCCGCCTCTTCCAGCTTTTCCCCTGATTTGTATGTCCGTTCAATCACATTACCGGTAATCAGATTTTTAAATTTGGTGCGGGTAAATGCCTGCCCTTTTCCGGGCTTGACAAATTGAAAGTCAACAACTATCCACGGGTATCCATCAATTTCAACTTTTAGATTTTTTCTGATATCTGTTGTATCAATCATCCTGTCTTTTCCTCCTTATTTATCTATGAATTATATTATTTATTGAAACTTATTCTAATGCTATAGTATCATTTTAATTGTTCCGCATTACCCTGTTAACAAATCACATAACAGTTATCAACGCCAGGCTTCCGGTCATACTCTGAATAACACAGAGCACCATGCTCACTAGGTTTACCCATTTATGAACAGTGCGCAACTGCTGTTTAACCGTCATTTTTCTTCGCAACATAAAGCCACTGGCTGCCCCGGCAATGGATAACATAATGATACAGACACCACTCAACATATGGAACTGCATAGATAACTTGATACCCTTCTCCGCTGCCCATGAGTACACGGAAATACCCATAATAAAGCCAAGTGCTGACATAAAATAATATAACAGACCGCAGTTTATGTGCAGGCTCAAAATAAAACACCTTTTCGTTATACCGGTAATAATGTTAAAAAGACCGCAGATACATGCAAAAAATTGCCCGGCAGGATGAAAAAGCAGTATCTGTTTCATATCACAGTGCCCTTTCTACATTGTCCATGTACTACTCTCGTAGCCATCATTGATAATCTTTATCTTCTGCAGATCACACGAGCCCAGTCCCTGCCGCGCGGCAGGTGGGTGTTAATGCCTCCATAATGTTCACCCGTTTAAACCGTGCACAGCCACATTGCTAAATATTTTTCTTGAATAATTTCTCATATGCTGAAATATATTCGCCATGCCTGTGAAACGATCAAACAATGCATTACCGCAGGGGGTTTTATATCATGCAATCACAAAAAAGTGAACACCCACTCTATCATGGTCATCGAAAAAGAATCAGGGAGCGCTTTTTAAAAACAGGTCTTGCGTCATTCCATGATTATGAAGTACTTGAACTATTGCTCACGTTTGCCATTGCACAAAAGGATTTAAAGGTTTTGGCCAAGCAGCTCATTTCCCGCTTTCAGACTTTTCAGGGTGTCCTTGATGCACCACTCAATGAATTAAAAACAGTCGCGGGCATCGGGGAGCATTGTGCACTTCTCATTAAACTGGTTAAAGAGTGCAGTGATTTCTATCTCAGAGGGAAAATATACCATAAAGATATAATTTCATCACCAGAAGCTCTGCTTAATTATTGCAAATCCGCTATGGCTGGACTTGGAGATGAACAATTCAGGGTAATCTATTTGAACACAAAAAATGAAATTATAGCCGATGAACCTCTTCAGGAGGGAACTGTTGATCAGTCTGCTGTCTATCCCCGCAAAATAATTGAGCATGCTCTTAAGCACGGGGCAAGCGCATTAATTTTTGTTCACAACCACCCCAGTGGCAGTCCTGAGCCATCCGTTCATGATAAGAATTTAACCGATTTGCTTAAGCAGATCTCTGAAAATATCGGTATCAAGGTACATGACCATCTCATTATAGGGAAACAAGGTTATTTCAGCTTCAGGGAAGAAGGGTGTATTTAATTACCAACTGCTTGAGACTGAATAAGAGTTCTATCAAGGTGGCAACCACCATCTCCTAAAGTTTAAACTGTTAATAGCAGCATAAAATTAATTACTACTATTTTTATTATTCCTTTATTTGTTGCATATAACACTATTAGTCCATTGATTACATTAAAGTATTATGCTAATTTTATTTTATCAATTTAAGTAACAAGCTTGAAATTTATCTTGCTTAATCTTTTTTTCTTATACTATATTTGCAATAATAACTCTAACTAAATAATTTTCTTGACAAATTTTTTTGAGGCTGTTAACAATAACATGAAAATAAGTTAAGAATTTCAGGCGCGTAGATCAGCGGGAGATCGCTACCTTGACACGGTAGAAGTCGGCGGTTCGAAACCGCCCGCGCCTACCATTTCATTTTAAAATCCTGAGTTAATATCGCAATGGCATCATAAAAGACAGTTGTGGTGCCATTTTCTTTACGTAATCAACCGCATGGAAACAATTAAAATAAAACTGCCCGGGGGCGTGAGCCACACCGTTGAAAAAGGGAAGCTGATTGCAGCACTGCTCAGTGAGCTACAGATTAATCCAGCTGCTATCGCTGCAACTCTTGACGGTCACCCCGTTGACTTGAACACTCCGCTGGTACAGGACGCTGAAGTTTCTTTCATTGACATCTCATCTGATGAAGGCAGGGAAATTCTTCGCCACAGCACTTCCCATGTCATGGCTCAGGCAGTAAAAACATTGTATCCCGGTATCAAGGTAACAATAGGGCCGTCAATAGAGAACGGATTCTACTATGACTTTTATTATGACAATACCTTTTCTCCCGAGGATCTGAATAAAATAGAAATAAAGATGCAGGATATCATTGACCAGAATATTCTTTTTACCCGCGTTGAAACAAGCCGCGAAGATGCTATCAAGCTATTTGCCGAAAGAAAAGAAGACTACAAGGTTGAAATCATCAGGGAAATACCTTCTCCAACAGTTTCCCTGTATCAGCAGGGAGATTTTATTGATTTATGCCGCGGTCCTCACCTGCCATCAACAGGGAAAATCAGGGCGTTTAAGCTTCTGAGCATTGCCGGTGCCTACTGGCGTGGTGATGAACGCAATAAAATGCTGCAGCGGATTTACGGCACTGCGTTTCCTTCCGGAGATGAGCTGCAGCGCCATATTAAGCTTGTCGAAGAGGCCAAAGCCCGCGACCACAGAAAGCTCGGCAGAGAACTCGACCTGTTTAATATATATGATGAAGTTGGTGCGGGACTAATAGTTTATCATCCCAGAGGAGCTATGCTGCGCAGGATACTGGAGGATTTTGAGGTAAGGGAGCACCTTAAAAGAGGTTACCAGATGGTAAAGGGCCCGCAAATACTCCGCCAGGATCTTTGGCAAAAATCCGGCCATCTCGATAACTACCGGCAGTTTATGTATTTTACTGAAGTGGACGGACAAAAGTACGGGTTGAAGCCCATGAACTGTGTTGCCCATATGCTCATTTATAAATCCAAGCTCCACAGTTATCGTGATTTACCTGTCCGTTACTTTGAGCTTGGTACTGTAAACCGGCACGAAAAATCAGGAGTGCTTCACGGCCTTACCCGCGTGCGGGAGTTCACCCAGGACGATGCCCATATTCTGTGCACTCCCGATCAGCTCGATCAGGAAATTGCACGCATCATTGATTTTGTGCGAGATGTTATGGGTATTTTTCAGTTTACTTATGAAATGGAACTGAGCACCCGCCCGGAAAAATCTATCGGCACTGATGAAGACTGGGAGCGTGCTACTGCTGCCCTGCGCACGGCACTGGATAAAAATCATATTCCATACGACATAAATGAGGGAGACGGCGCATTTTACGGGCCCAAGATTGACGTTAAGCTCAAAGACTGTCTGGGACGTTCATGGCAGTGTGCCACTATCCAGTGTGACTTTGCACTGCCTGACCGATTCGACCTTTTTTACATAGGTGAAGACGGGGCAAAACACCGTCCGGTAATGCTGCACCGGGTAATTCTCGGTTCAATAGAGCGTTTTCTCGGAGTTCTTATAGAACATTATGCAGGGGCATTTCCGACCTGGCTATCACCAGTGCAGGCAATTGTGCTACCCATCGCAGACCGTCATTTCCCCTATGGTGAAGAAGTTTTTAAACAGCTCATTGACAATGATATACGAGCGGAGATTGACCTGCGCAATGAGAGCCTGCGCTTGAAAATTCGTGAAGCTCAGCTGCAGAAAACACCCTACATGCTCGTTATAGGGGATCGTGAGGTTGAAAACAAAGGTATTTCTCCCAGACAACGCAGCGGGGAAGACCTGAAGTTCATGCACGTCGATCAGCTTATAGATGTTATCAGGACGGTTTGCCGTCAGGAACTGCAGGTAAATCTGCAGAAGTTACAGTGAACCATCAGCAAGGAGGTGTAGTATCAGCATAGAAAAATCACTGCGCATCAACAGGATGATTAGAACAGATAAGCTCCGGGTTATAGATGCCGAGGGAAGACAGCTCGGTATTCTGACTACTGACCAGGCATTAGCCGCGGCGGCTGAACAGGGCCTCGATCTTGTTGAAGTATCACCGAATGCAGACCCGCCGGTATGCCGGTTCATGGACTACGGCAAATTTAAATATCAGCAAAGCAAGAAACTTCACAAAAAAAGTGTCCAGAGCACCGTGCATGTAAAAGAAATCAAACTTCGGCCCTATACCGGCAAGCATGACCTTGAGGTGAAGATCCGGCATATACTGGAGTTTTTGGAGAAGGGCCACAAAGTAAAAATTTCTGTTGTGTTTCGCGGGCGGGAGATACTTCATCAGGAACACGCATTCGCCTTATTACAGGAAATAAAGGAAGCTGTTCAGGAGCATGGCATCACTGAGCAGGAAGCCCGCCTGGAAGGCCGAAATATTCTGATGCTCCTCACCGGGAAAAAACAGAAATAATGTTGACCGGCAGTTTTCGATTATGATCCGTCCCGGCCCCGGGCAATTAACAATATTTTTCAGGAGAATATAACGCAATGCCTAAATTAAAATCAAATAGCGGCGCTGCCAAGCGCTTCAAACTGACTAAGAGCGGAAAAGTAAAACGGTCAAAGGCAAACGCAAGCCACTTACTCACCCATAAAAATAAGAATCGGAAAAGAACCCTGCGCAAAGGAGCACTGATAGCAAAAGTAGATGAAAGAAATGTTCGCAGGCTTATCCCCTATGCGTAGAACAGTGCGTTGCACTTCCCAGTTATTTTTTTGTTGCACATGCTCGTGCGCTAAACACGTGCGCCCCTTCTTTTACTGGTTCATGGCCGGATCCCGGCTAGAGACTGAGGTAAATTGACGGTAAGCAACATGATGCAGTGTTTTTAAGCACACATACTCTCTAATGAAACAGAAATAGATAATTTTTTAAGTTGAAAGGGTAGTAATCATGCCACGAGTTAAAAGAGGTTTTAAGCTGAGAAGACGGAGAAAAAGAGTGCTGGCTCTTGCAAAGGGCTTTACCGGTCCCCGCAGCAAACTGTTTCGTATCGCCAACGAAACTGTCGCACGGGCCCTTAAATTTTCCTATCGTGACCGACGGGTGCGAAAAAGAGAATTCCGGAGCCTCTGGATTGCCCGCATTAATGCGGCGGTAAGAAATAACGACATGAACTACAGCCAGTTCATACATGGGCTGCAGCTGGCCAATATCACGATTGACAGAAAAATACTTGCTGATATGGCCATCTTTGACCCGCAATCTTTTACCCAACTGGTCAGCATGGTAAAAGAACATATTCAGCAAAAAGCTCCTGCGGCTGCATAAAAAGCCATACCGTCTATTTGCCGAATCATGAGCATTATGGTGACATCTGGCGCACGGTGCATAGAACAATGTGACAGGTAAAGCTCTCTGCCGCTCACAAAATCTTTTAAGAACGGCATGAAACCGGCCCATGAAAGAAGAAATCGAAAAGATAAAAAGACAAAGCCAGCTGGAATTAAAAACCCTGTTAAGTGAAACTGATATATATCAGTTTAAAAGCCGCTATCTCGGCCGTAACGGGTCCCTGACCCAGCTGATAAAGCTGCTTAAAAATGTACCACAGGGTGAACGTGCTGCAGTTGGTGCTCTAATTAACGCCTTCAAGGACGAGTTGGAGGAACAGATAGAGCAGGCGTTGTCCCAGGTGCATGCTGCAGCGCGCAACCTAAAGGTCTCCGAACACACGGTAGATGTCACCCTTCCGGGAAGACAGCTGCCCCTGGGAGGCAGACATCCTATCACCATTGTAGCTGATAAAATAATTGATATATTTACCCGCCTTGGTTTTGAGATTGTAGAGGGGCCCGAGGTAGAGCTTGATTTCTTTAATTTTGAAGCGCTCAACCTCCCTAAAGACCACCCGGCAAGGGACATGCATGATACCTTTTACATATCAGATGATTCCCTGCTCAGAACTCACACCTCACCGGTACAGATTCGCACCATGCAGGTAACCAGTCCGCCGATCAGAATAATCTGCCCCGGCAAGGTCTACCGCTGTGATTCAGATATATCCCATACGCCCATGTTTCACCAGGTCGAAGGTTTAATGGTGGATGAAGACATCTCGTTTGGCGATTTAAAAGGTCTCTTGACAACCTTCGTTCATCAGATTTTTAATGAGGATACCCGGCTCAGATTCCGCCCGAGTTTTTTTCCTTTCACTGAACCAAGCGCCGAGGTTGACATCCAGTGCGTGATGTGCCGGGGCAAAGGGTGCCGTGTCTGTGGTAACTCAGGCTGGCTGGAGATTCTTGGTTCCGGCATGGTACATCCACAGGTGTTTAGAAATGTCGGCTATGACCCTGAAAAGGTCACTGGTTTTGCTTTTGGTCTTGGGATTGAGCGTATCGCCATGCTTAAATTTGGCATAAATGACATCCGGCTCTTTTTTGAAAATGATTACAGATTTTTAACACAGTTCTAGCATTCACCCTATGTTCCTCAGCATTAACTGGCTTAAAGATTTCATATTGTTTGATCTGTCGCCTGAAACGCTTGCCGAAAAACTGGTCATGGCTGGCATTGAGGTGGAACAGATATCTCATATCGGCGGTGAATGGAAAAATATTGTGGTGGGCGAGATTCTTGATATCAAGCCCCATCCTCAGGCAGACAAGCTCTCATTGACACGGGTTCAGGCCGGTGAACGGATTTTTTCAGTTGTCTGCGGAGCATCAAATATAACGATCAGCCAGAAAGTGCCCCTGGCTCTGGAGGGAGCAGCTCTTCCGAGCGGCATTAAGATAAAGGAAGCAAAAATCCGGGGTGAGCTTTCTCAGGGGATGCTCTGTTCAGAACAGGAACTTGCTTTGGGTAATAATACCTCAGGGATCATGATACTTTCCCCTGATCAAAAATCTGGCACACCGTTTGCGCACGCGCTCGGTCTTGTTGACACTATCTTTGAGCTGGGCATAGCACCAAACCGCCCTGACTGCCTGAGTGTTATAGGCATGGCACGGGAAATTTCTGCGATCCTTGACGTGCCATTCACCATGCCGGAGATTACCCTTCAGGAGAACGGGACACCCCTTGCAACGCTCACCAGTGTTGAAATTATCGATACGGACCTTTGCCCCCGCTATACCGCCCGTATCATCTCGGATATAACCATAGGACCTTCTCCTCTGTGGATGCGCCGGAGGCTTGAAACAGCAGGGATACGCTCAATCAACAATGCCGTCGATGTTACGAATTATGTTTTGCTTGAATGGGGCCAGCCGCTGCATGCCTTCGATTATGATCTTTTGTCAGGTCACAGAATCGTTGTTAAAAGGGCCTCTGATAAAGAGCGCTTTATAACTCTCGACGGTGATGAGCGCATAATGAATTCCGAGTCGCTCATGATCTGTGATGGCGATCGTCCGGTTGCGCTGGGAGGTATCATGGGAGGACAAAATTCAGAGGTGCATGCTTCAACCAGCCGTATTCTCCTTGAAAGTGCATACTTTGTGCCCGCTTCCATCAGGAAAACCAGCCAGGCAGTAAATCTCAAAACTGAGGCGTCCCTTAGA
>JAPLIX010000454.1 GCA_026388865.1 Pseudomonadota bacterium
AAAAATATATCTCAATAAGATAGAGAATGACCGAGATGCTGATAAGAGAAAGCCCTATCAGGAGGTAGCCTTTCAATCGCTTCATATGGTGCCCCCGCTGTTATACGCAGTATGATGTTAGATGAGACCAACCATGCGGTCAATCCCTGCTTTAAACCGTTTTGCGTGGAAACGGCATCTCAATCCCCTCTTTTTTCAGCCGGTAAAAAATTCTCTTGCGCAGTTCCGGCTGCACCCGTGCCTGGTCAGTAAACTCCCGCACCTGAGGCCGTGTGAACACTATAAAATAAAGCCTGATAGGTGTCAAAGAAAACCGCTTTGCAAAACGCGCTTGACGAAACGCCGCCGGACACTTATATCCTGTGTATGCCGGTTGTGCTGATGGGGATTGCGGAGCCTGTGCCGAACCTGAGCTTCGGCTTTTTTATCAGCCGCACCATGATTGGTGAGGAATCTCGTTCTGCGCATGACCGTAACGGCGCACTCTTTTATTTTGAACAATAATGCACGTACTATGAACGTTAAGGCAGTAATTTTCGACCTGGACGGAACGCTGCTTGATACGCTGGAGGATATTGCGCTGTCAATGAACAGCGTCCTTATCAATGCAGGGTTCCCTTCCCACCCGGTAGTTGCTTACCGCGGTTTCATCGGCGAGGGCATTACCAGCCTGGTGCGCAAAGTTCTCCCTGAAGGACGCCGGGATGAGACGATTGTTGAGCAGATGGTTGCCGGCATGCTGACCGAATACGGCAAACACTGGGCCGACCATACCCGGCCATATCCCGGTATACCTGCAGTGCTTGATGCTCTCAGCAGCAGAGAAATACCCATGGCAGTGCTGTCCAACAAGATGGACCGGTTTACCAGGGAGATCGTTGCAGCGCTGCTCGGTGACTGGAAATTCGCCGATGTGATAGGCGCGCAGGAGGCAATTCCCGCGAAACCTGACCCGGCGGGAGCGCGCCTGATAGCGCAACGGCTTGGCATAGAGGAGCAGGCGTTCCTCTACCTGGGGGATTCCAATATTGACATGCAGACCGCAGTCAGTGCCGGCATGTTCCCGGTGGGCGCCTTGTGGGGTTTTCAAAGTGCCGGCGCATTGCGCGCAGCCGGTGCGCGGGAGCTGATACAGGAGCCTGCGGATTTGCTGAAGCTGATATAAATTATCTTGACCTCTCAGCGCAAGCTGAGGTACCTTTTTCCCGCAGGGACAGGACATCCGAAGAGCCTGTCCTGCTGCAGGATATGATAGATGCCAATCCGGGAGTATTCGGCAGTAATGTCTGAAAATAAGCCGGTTAAAAAAAGGGTAGCCCAGGATGTGAGCGCGCAGCTGTTCTGCGTTGTTCTGACGCTTGCCGTGATTTTCGTGTCAGGATGCAGCACGGAAAATGTTAAAACTGGGAAGCAGGAAAGACCCCCGGGACAGGGCCCAGCACAGGCTCCCGAAGAAGTGCCCAAATCACAGGTGTACACCTTGAAAGCAGCGGTCAATTTACGGTCCGGTCCCGGCCCCGACAGCCTCACGCTGGAGCATCTTGATCAGGACCAGACGCTCGGTGTTCTCGCCGGAGCGGGCGACTGGATGCGCGTCAAGACGGCAACCGGCACCAAGGGGTATGTGCGCAAAGACATGGTATCTGACACGTGGATAAAGGTGCATAAAAAGGAGCGGAAGTTATACCTGCTTAAACAGGATACTGTCGTAAAAACCTGCCGCATCGGCCTGTGCCCGGACAACCCCCTCGGCGATAAATGCCGGATGGGGGACGGCGCTACGCCGGAGGGCAGATTTTTCATTTGCAGCATGGACGGCGACCCGGCCCGGCTGAAATACGGGCCGCGCTCGATGCTGCTCAGCTACCCCAATAAAGAAGATGCCCGGCGCGGTTTCAAGCAGGGGCTGATAAATTATCAGACCTATCTTGAAACCCTTCAGGCCCTGAAAGACGGCCGGGCCCCGAGCCAGAAGACCGCCCTGGGAGGCCAGATCCGCATCCACGGCAGCGGCGGCAAATTTGACTGGACTAAGGGATGCGTGGGCCTTGAAGACGGGGATGTCATTGCTGTCTTCAGGATGGTTTCCCGGGGGACCAGGGTGGATATCTATAAATCCGCGCAGCAGGACCGGGAATTGAACAGCCCCGCATATCTGGGCCAGCAACTCCTGGCCGAAGCAAAAAAGCAGGCCGCCGGACCGGCGCGCTATGCTCTTCAGAGCTCCGCGCTCATTCAGTCGGATTATCCCGCGGGAGCACGCGTCGTGAGCCCGCCGGCAACCGCTGATGCCCTGCTGCGGGTACTGCGCTCTGCGGGAATTGACCTGCAGGCGCTTATTAATGAAGATCTGGCGCTCTCTCCCTGGCGCTATCATTACTGCGCGAAACAGAATAAAGAGAAAGAGTGGCTGCAGCCCTGCCATATCAACACGTATCTTTCTTACCGCGCGCTGGTAATTTCCGTTTCCGCGGGCACGAACTATCTGAAATATCTGCAGCCAGGTGATATTGTCGTCATTGGGAGCGCTTCCGGGCCAGGGGGCCGCGGTGACAGCATCGGTATTATTGATGATACCAGGAGCAGTAGCGGGCTGCCCAGGCTCATCACGCTATGGCAGCAGGACGGCAGAATTACGGTAACAGATCTGCCCGGCAGGAACCTGTCAGCAATCCGGTACTGTTTCAGAATGACGCATCCGTTTGATTATCAGTAAGTAACAGCAGAACACAGACAACAGAAGTCAGAATACAGGGTAACAGTAAACCTTTTGGCTCCTGCCTTCTGCTTTAAAACGTATAATTTTTAAAGTCTGGAACTCGAGGAACAGGAAAATTCTGTTTTTTATCGTGAGTTCCTGAGTTCCAAATTAAACATTTGCATAAATAATTATTCTCAGCGTTCCCGATAGCTATCGGGACTGTGGTTAATAGTTTGTTAGAGGAGATGAAGATGAAAGTTGTGGCATTTAACGGCAGCCCGCGGAAAGGCGGCAACACGGAACAGGCAATTGAAACCATATTCAGGGAATTGCAGGCCGAAGGCATTGCTACCGAATTGATCCAGATCGGCGGTCAGCCCATCCATGGCTGCACAGCCTGCTACCAGTGCGTTGCCAATAAAGACAAGCAGTGCGTTATTAAAAATGATGAGCTCAACAGCTATGTGGCGAAGATGATCGAGGCTGACGGCATTATCATCGGTTCGCCCGTCTATTTCAGCAACGTCACCACAGAGGTAAAAGCCCTTATTGATCGTGCCGGGCTGGTCGGCCGGGCAAACGATAATCTGTGGAAAAGAAAAGTAGGCGCAGCAGCTGTGGCCGTGAGACGGGCAGGGGGCACGTTCACCTTCTCGGCGATTAATTTCTTCTTTTTCATCAGCGAGATGATTGTGCCCGGGTCAAATTACTGGAATTTGGGCATCGGACGTGATCCCGGGGAAATTCAAAACGATGAGGAGGGCATCGCTACCTTTAAGCGGTTAGGCCAGAATATGGCCTGGCTGCTCAAAAAGATTCACGCTATTCCGTGACCTGTTTCCGCCACAAGACGATGGCAATGATGTGCTAATAAAAAGGTTGTAATACACAGGAGAAGAGATTGAACCACAGAGTACACGGAGAAATTATCTGTGTACTCAAAAAAACTGTAACATAGAATCTTGTGAACGCGACGCCGTCTGAGACGCAAGAACCAGTTATTCTCTAAATTTTCTGGGGTTTCTGAAGCTCCGCTATAATATTTTTTATTGTTCCTGCTGCACTGCAGTTACCGGGTAATGGTGCGACGCACCAAGACAGGTCAAAGGAGTAAAACCAGCGAGGGCACAGAGGGAAGGAACAAACAGTAATTGACCTGAACGCTGATTGCTTTTTATTCGATATTTTCTCTGTCCACCCTCCGCAGTCCACCATCCGCCCGCCTTCCAAAGCACGCGATATGCGGAAGGCAGGCAGTGATAGGGAGGACGGGTGCTACGGAGGACGGGTGAGCTCGGTGGTTAATGTTTGCTTATTCGGACAGGGGTGTACAGGTGAGCCGCAGGAAAAAAATATTGGATGATTTTGGTAAATTGTGGTACAAAGGATGGGAGTTTAAACATTATTTTATTGCAAACGGGAAAAGGAGGTTAGGTTACATGAGGCATAATAAAAACATTCTTTTTTTTCTGGTGCTGCTGCTGGCGGCCGCCTGTTTTATTGTGGGGCGGGCTGAAGCTCAGCAGGCGCAGCCGCCGGCACCTGCAAAACCGGCTTTCAAGCCCGGTGAAGAGCCGAAGATAAAATTTACTGAAGTGAGCCATGATTTTGGCAAAGTGGATCAGAATGCCAGCCTGAAATATTCCTATGTCTTTAAAAATGAAGGCAAGAGTACGCTCATCATTGAGAATGTCAAAGCGTCTTGAGGGTGCACGGCAGCTCTGGCGTCTGCCAGAGAGATTCCCCCGGGCGGGGAAGGAAAAATTGATGCAACATTGAAGACCAGTACCCATGGCGGCAAGGTGACCAAAGTCGTCACGGTGACAACCAATGACCCTTCACAGCAGACTATAAAACTTAACCTGATTGCAGACGTGCAGGTGATGTTTGCCCTGGAGCCATTCATCATTAACTTTGGCCGTTACAAGAAAGGTGAGACCCAGGTACGCTATGTAACCGTGGTGGGTGAGGAAAAAGATAAGACAAAAATCATCTCGGCAACAGCACGGGGTAAAGAGATAAAGGTCGAGACCAGTCCTGACGGATATGACAACAGCAAGGACAAACGAATCAAGGTTTCTGTTCTTCCTGACGTGAAGGTGGGCCAGTTCAGGGATGTTATTACGGTTACCACCGATCATAAGACCATTAAAAATATGACCATCAGTGTGTTCGGCGAGGTGGCAGGTGACATCACCGTCACGCCGCGTTCTTTTTCCTTCGGCTTTTTTGAGAAGGGTAAAGCGGTAGAGAAAGTAGTGTCGCTAAAAGCCAATCCGCCGGCGACCTTTAAAGTTCTCAAGGCAGAATCAACCTCACCTGATGTACAGCTTGATGTGGTTCCTGTTGCGGAAGGGAAAGAATATCAGGTCAAGGCACGGGTCAAGGACACGTTTAGCCAGGATTCCCTGCGGGGTAACATTGTCATTACCACTGATAATAAAGAACAACCCTCTGTTGAAGTGATGTTTTTCGGCAGGCTGCAAAAGGGGCCCATGACAGGGCCCGGCCAGCAGCCTCCGCAAGCAGTTCCGATGGTTCCGGCTCCTGCTGCAAAATAGCAATGAGCACTGCCAGTACACGGTAACCATAATGCACCCCTTTTCTCTTGTTATTGGGAAAAGGGGTGCATTTTTTAGAGGAGTAACAATGGCTTTTCAGGACCTCAGGGAATATATTGCTGCGCTTGAGTCTCAGCGTGATTTGAAACGAATAGCGGTGCCCGCAGATCCGGTACTTGAAATTACCGAAATAGCTGATCGCGCCGTTAAGGCGGGGGGACCCGCACTCCTGTTCGAGCAGGTAACAGGCTCTCCCTATCCGCTGGCGATTAATTTATTCGGTACGTTGAAGCGCGCCTGTTGTGCCCTTGGGGTCAGGGACTTTGACGAGATAGCGGAGAGAATAGTTTCCTTTATTCCCCAGACGCCGCCCGATTCCCTTATGGACAAGGTAAAGTTCCTCTTTAAATTAAAAGAGATCGGCGGCTTTCAGCCAAAAAAAGTAAGCTCAGGCCCGGTCCAGGACGTTATCGAAAGCACCCCCGACCTCACCACGCTTCCAGTCCTCAAATGCTGGCCGCAGGATGCCGGCCGCTTCATCACGCTGCCGCTGGTTGTTACCAAAAATCCCCGTACCGGACAGCAGAACGTGGGGATGTACCGCATTCAAATCCTCAGTGAAGATAAAGCCATCATGCACGGGCATGTGCATCATGACGGGGCAAATAATTTCCGCATGCATAAAGAAATGGGAAG
The DNA here is from genome assembly GCA_026388865.1 of Pseudomonadota bacterium. GTDB lineage: Bacteria > Desulfobacterota > WTBG01 > CAIYCZ01 > CAIYCZ01 > JAPLIX01. The sequence goes on from JAPLIX010000454.1 coordinate 5,959, forward strand.
GGACATGGAGGTTGCGATTACCCTGGGAGGAGACCCGGCCACCATCTATGCGGCAACCGCGCCGCTGCCTCCGGGTCTTGATGAACTTATCTTTGCGGGATTTCTGCGCGGCGCTCCTGTGGAAGTGGTGCGGGCTCAAACCGTTGACCTGGTGGTGCCGGCGCACGCTGAGTTCATCCTGGAGGGAACGGTCTCTGCCACCGAGACCAGGCTGGAAGGCCCGTTTGGCGACCATACCGGGTTTTATTCAGGTGCTGATGAGTACCCGGTCATTCATATAAAGGCCATCACCAGGAGAAAAAATCCCCTGTATCCTGCAACCATAGTAGGACGGCCGCCGATGGAGGACTGCTTCCTCGGCAAGGCCACCGAGCGCATCTTCCTGCCGCTTATAAAACTGCAGCTGCCCGAGATCGCTGATATCAACATGCCCGGTGAAGGGGTGTTTCACAACTGCGTGATTGTTTCCATCAAAAAAGAATATCCCGGGCACGCGCGCAAGGTGGCATCGGCGCTGTGGGGCATGGGGCAGATGATGTTTGCAAAAGTTATCATTGTGGTGGAGGATGAGGTGGATGTGCAGAACCTCTCTGAAGTCGCGTGGAGAGCTTTGGGCAATACTGACCCTGAACGGGATATATTTTTCACCAAAGGCCCGCTTGATGTCCTGGACCACTCCTCTCCGGTCGCGCTCTACGGGTCCAAAATGGGCATAGATGCGACGCGGAAATGGAAGGAGGAAGGGCATGAGCGGCCCTGGCCGGAAGAGATTAAAATGTCAGACGAGGTGAAGGCGCTGGTGACCCGGCGCTGGAAAGAATACGGGTTTGAATAATTTTAAAGCTTTATGAAACCACAGGATATAACCACAGAGAACTCAGAGAAAATCTCTGTGAACTCTAAACGGTTTTATTGAGAATCTGGAACTCATAAACTCAGGAACTTTATTCTCTGCATAAATTCTTACAGCTCTAAATATAGTTTTGTTATGGTTAGATTGTGGTAGCATTATTTTTTATTAGAAGACTGTATAAACGAGAAAAATAATTTAGAGGACACAGAGAGGAAATGCAAATCCCGAATGCTTTCGGGACTGATAGTTATTAATGAAATTATTTCTCAGTGAACTCTGTGGTAATTTTTTTGACAATACGGATTTGCAGGGGCTATAGATGAAGAAGCTGCAATTAATTCTTGCGATGATTAAATTCGAGCATACCATTTTTGCCCTGCCGTTTGCCTACCTGGGCATGGTTCTGGCCGCGAACGGACTGCCTGATTTTTATACCTTCTTCTGGATCACGGCCGCCATGGTAGGGGCGCGAAGCTATGCCATGGCAATGAACCGGCTCGCGGACAGAACGATCGACAGTAAAAATCCGCGGACCCGGCACTGGCCCCTGTCCCAGGGCGCGGTCACGGTTCTTGAGACCGGCGTGTTTGTTATCTGCTCAGTTCTCTTGTTTGTTATTTCTGCTTTCATGCTTCCGTCCCTGTGCCATAAGCTCTGGCCGCTGGTGCTCATTCCCATGACCATATATCCCTTTATGAAGCGCTTTACCTGGACAAGCCATTTGGTGCTGGGCTGCTGCCTCGGGCTTGCGCCGCTGGGCGCGTGGGTCGCGGTTACCAACGCTTTGCCCCCTGCGGGGATTGCAGCGCTGGGGCTTGCGGTCGGCATGTGGACTGCGGGGTTTGATATCATCTACAGCTGCCAGGATTACGGGTTTGACCTGCAGGAGGGGCTTCATTCAATTCCCGTGCGCTTTGGGCTGGGCCCGGCGCTCGTTGTTACCCGCTGCCTGCATGCGGCGGCCGTGCTGCTGCTGGCGCTGGTGGGCATGAGTTTTTCGCTTGGCCCCATCTTTTATGCAGGGATTCTGCTTATCGCCGTCTTTCTCTGGTATGAAAACCGCATTGTGTCGCCCACTGATTTGTCACGGGTGACAGTTTCATTTTTTACCCTCAACGGATTTGTCAGCATCTGCGCGTTTGTGTGCACGTTCATTGCAATTATATTTAAAAGGTGAAATACTGTTAAACTAAACATGCAAATCTCAATAAAGTACCGGAGTTGTGGAGTGAAGGAATTCAGGAGTTTAAAATTTTATAGAACCATAAATATCAGGCTCTTAACTCCTTAACTAAAAAGATTTGGGAGGCACGCAATGAAAAAAATCACCATCCTTGACCTGCAGAAAATGAAGGACAGCGGGGAGAAGATAACCATGCTCACCGCGTATGATTACCCCACGGCGCGGATGCTTGATGAAAGCGGGATTGATGTGCTGCTGATCGGGGATTCTGTGGGCAACGTGATGATGGGCTATGAAAACACGCTCCCCGTGACCATTGATGACATGGTATATCACACCAGGGCCGTGGCAAAAGCGCGCAAGCGGGCGCTGGTGGTGGCTGATATGCCCTTCATGTCCTACCAGGTTTCCATAGAGGAGGCGCGGAGAAATGCCGGGCGCCTGATTCAGCAGGGCGGCGCGGAAGCGGTGAAGCTTGAGGGCGGAGAAAACATGGAGGCGGTCATAAAGGCCCTCAGCGAAGTGGACATCCCGGTCATGGGCCACATCGGGCTCACCCCCCAGTCCATTCCCCGCATGGGCGGCTACAAAATACAGGGCAAGGATGAGCGCCAGTGGCAAAAACTCCTGGCGGACGCGCTCGCGGTTGAGCGGGCCGGGGCTTTTTCCGTGGTGCTTGAGGCCATACCCCACGAGCTGGCAAAGGAGATAACCGCGACCTTGCACATCCCGACGATTGGCATCGGAGCCGGCGTTAACTGCGACGGCCAGGTGCTGGTCATCAATGACGTGCTGGGGCTTTCAGGCTCGTTCCGTCCCAAGTTTGTCAAGCAGTATGTCCAGCTTGAGCCGGTCATAAAGAAGGCGGTGCAGGACTTCATCACGGAAGTGAAAGAAGAAAAATTTCCCACCAAAGCCCAGAGCTTTTAATATTTCAGGCATCCATGAACGTAATCAAATCAGTTAAAGAGATGCAGGCTTTTTCCGAGGCCAGCCGCAGCCAGGGGCAGAAAATTGCTTTTGTCCCGACCATGGGCTATCTTCACCATGGGCACGCGCGTCTCATGCAGGAGGGGCGAAAGCTCGGCGATGTTCTCATCGTAAGCATTTTTGTGAACCCCACACAGTTCGGAGCCGGAGAGGACTTTGAAAAGTATCCGCGCGACTGGGACCGCGACGCGCAACTGTGCGCGTCTGCCGGTGTCGATGTTATTTTCGCCCCAACCGCAGAAGAAATATACCCGCACGGCTATCAAACGTCAATCACCGTATCGCAGGTGACGCAGAATCTGTGCGGCGTTTCACGACCAACCCATTTTCAGGGCGTGGCAATGGTGGTCGCAAAGCTTTTCAACTGTACTAAACCCCATGTTGCCCTGTTCGGGGAGAAAGACTTTCAGCAGCTCGTGGTCATACAGCGGATGGTGAAGGACCTGAACATGGATATCCAAATCATCGGTGTTCCGACGGTGCGGGAGCAGGACGGGCTTGCCATGAGCTCGCGCAACACCTATTTGAGCGCTGACGAGCGCATGTCCGCGCTCAGCCTCTCGCGGGGCCTGAGCAGGGCGCGGGAGCTGTTTCAGCAGGGAGAGCGCAGCGCACTGGTGCTCATTGCAACGGTACGGCAGATTATAGAAAAGGAAAAATGTGCAGCAGTAGAGTACGTACAAGTCTGTGACATCGAGACCCTGCAGGATATTGACGTTATATCACAGCCTGCGGTGATGGCGCTGGCAGTCAAAATCGGCAAGGCACGGCTGATAGATAATATTGTTTTGAAAGAATAATGAATTTTCATTGGACGCGGATTAACACGGATGGTCAGGATTTTAA
>JAPLIX010000589.1 GCA_026388865.1 Pseudomonadota bacterium
GTGAAGTTAGCTGCGCAGAACATCATTGAAGAAATGTTTCTCCCGGGCTTTATTGGTATTTTAGCTGATGCCCTGGGGGTTGCCGTGGTGGCAATTGCGACCATCCCGATTCTTGAAAAAATTGCCATCAGCTGCACGGTCTGGCTTGTCGGAACTATTATTCTTTCCCTTATTTTTACTCCCATCCTTCTGTCCTATACCCCGGCATCGGAGAGGTTTACCAGACTTGCTGAAAAGAGAAGCAGAAAAAAAGAAAACTCCAAAGCTGCATTATCATTGCGCGGGAGGTTTCTGGCTCTGCTTGGTACCTGGATTCCGAAACGGGGTAAATGGTATATATTAATCGCGACTATTGTCATAACCGCTGTAGGATGGACTTATGCGCAACAGATTATTATTGGCGATTTTTTTCCGGGTTCTTCCATTCTGTGGCCGTTTGACCGCTACAACAAGGATGCCTTTCGCATTGCCTTCAGCATGCCGCTGCTCAATCCTCTCTATGTTGTTGTTGAAGGGGAGCAAGGGGGATCTATTACCCAGGCGTCAACCCTGCGCGGCATGGACAAATTCCAGCGCTATGTCGCCAAGCATGAGCGGGTGATGTTTGTTAATTCTTTGGTAAGCAGTCTTCCCAATTTTATGATGTCTTCCTTTGAAGATGATCCGCAGTGGAATCACCTCGCGCGGGAAGATAAGATGCTCAGTTTCAGCGCCCGCCAGATGACCTATGTGGGAGCGCCGGGAACCTGGGACCAGTATGTTAACATGAAGGATACCGATGCCAACATCATCATCTACTGCCGGGACAAAATGCCCAAGACCGTAGAAAGCATCATGAATTATATTACTGACTATGTGAAGAAGAACCCGCTTCCCGAGGGCGTGAAATTTGTTCTTGCCGGAGGGGCAGTGGGTGTGCAGGCGGCGGTGCGCGATGTAATCGCCGATGCGCAAATATGGAACTTGATTATTGCGCTGGGAGGGGTGTTTTTATTTTGCGCAATTAATTTTAAGTCAGTTATGGCTGGCCTTATTCTTACCATTCCGCTGGCTATTTCCAATATCCTTACCTTTGCGCTTATGGGGGCATACTCAATCGGTTTGACCACTAATACCTATCCGGTTTCTTCAATTGGTATAGGTCTCGGCGTGGATTATGGTATCTATTTTGTGGGCCGCCTGTTAGAGGAAAGAAAAAAGGGCGCCGGACTTAATGAAGCTCTTTTTACCACTATGACCACGAATGGCGTGTCGATCATACAGATTGCGACAATTCTGACTATCGGGCTTGTGATGTGGGTTTTCTCGCCAATGAAATTTCAAGCTGAGATGGGGGTATTGCTCGCAATACTGCTTCTTCTCAATATGCTTGGAGCTCTGTTGCTGGTGCCTGCCATGATCTGCATTTTTAAGCCCAGATTTGTAAAATAGTCATAATCTATATGGAGGTTTGGTCAAGAGTAATTGCAGGGAATTTTAGGGGGTCATTAAGGGAAGGAGGGAGTATGAATAAAAAAGTTTTTTTGGGGGTTATCTTTTTTCTGTTCATGCTGGGAGCAGTGCTTCCGCAACAGGGCTCTGCCTTTTATCTGTTTGGCGATAAGCTGAGGGTGAAGGGAAGTATCTATGAGTTTGTGACTTACGGTACAAACGATGATAAAGATACGCAGCCTTACCACAGTACCAATTTGGGACTTGTGAAGTCCAAGGCAACCCTTGAACTGCTGTACAAGGCAGTGGACAATCCGTGTGATGCGCTTAATTTTTTCGGTTTTTTCA
>JAPLIX010000052.1:0-1741 GCA_026388865.1 Pseudomonadota bacterium
ATAATTACTGGCAAAACGAAATATAAGGAGCGTACTTGCTATACGTGTTATAGGAAAACCGTCACCTCCTCCACCGGCAGCCGGTGCCGGGGAATCTGGTTGAGCGGAGAATCCGCTACCGGGTAGCCCACGGCGACGCCGTCCACCAGAATAAGCTCCGGTGAAAGGTTCAGTGCTTCTTTGATATAGTGCTGACAGATGGAGACCGCATTCATCCAGCAGGTGCCCAGCCCCCGGGCTGTTGCGGCCAGCAGGAAGGTCTGCATGGCTGCAATTGTTGCCTTAAGAAAGTTCTGGTCCTTGCAGGGATAGGTTGCAAAGAGTATCCCCATGGGCGCATTGTGAAATATAAAGTTGCCCCTCCCTATAGCCTTCAGGTCCACATTTTTTTCCTTGAGAAACGAAAGCATTTCACCAAAGGAGCGGTCTTTGCGCTCTTTTAAAACCTTCGCCACAGATCCGCTGACGGCAGGCGTAGGCTCTGATGCCATTTTTGCCGCAGCCTCGGCAAAGTTGTCTTCAATTACCCGGCACACGGCTTTAAGCGTGTCACCGGTGAGGACAATAAATTTCCAGGGCTGCTGGCTGGTGGGATTGGGCGCCCAGGAGGCAGCTTCAAGACATTCAAGAATTACCGCGCGGGGTGGGATTTCCGGTAAAAAGTGGCGGATACTTATTCTCTCTTTTATAAGTGTTAATACGTCCATAGTATCTCCTCTCATTAAAACAAGTATTGTCAAAGATTAACCACAGAGCGCACCCGTCCTCCGTAGCACCCATCCTCCCTATCACTGCCTGCCTTCCGCATATCGCGTGCTTTGGAACGCGGGCGGATGATGGACTGCGGAGGGTGGACAGAGAAAATATTATATTTCAAGAAGTTAACAGAAATGCTTTTACCTCCCCTCCGTGTCCTCTAAATTATTATTCTCTTCTTCCTCTCTTTTAATTTTTGCCCCGGTAAAATGTATCAGCACGCTACCTTTTCCTCCAGTCGGATAAAAAAGATCAGCCGTGCTTATCCAAATATGCTGAAGAACAGGATACATTCAATTGCAAATTAATTTGGAGAACACAGAGAAAAACTCAGTGTTCTCTGTGGTTTGATATCTCACGCGCTATTACAAAAGCGTCGGCTGCCGCGGATAGGTAATGCGTGTGCCCTCAACCCTGGCCATGGGGGTTACGGTATGGACCCTGGCGCTGGTGCGGCTCAAAATGTGCTGCACGGCAATGCCTCTCACGGTCAGAGCATCAGCGATCAGCGACCGGTGGCAGCGCCAGGGAACAGCTTCCGCGCACATGATGGCGGTAACAATATCGTGAGCGGCATCGATCAGCTGCAGCACGGCCGCGTCAAACTCCGATGTCTGCATATAGTCGGCAAAACCCCGGAACGAAGCGTTTTTCCAGCCGGTATTTGGTGAATCTGCACGCGCGTGCCGCAGCCCGCCGAGGCTTTTCACCTGCAGATATTGGATACCATTACGGGGGAGCGCTTCACCAAGCGTGTCGCCATTGAACTGCGGGTTGTGCCGTGAACGGGGAATGGTGCGTACATCCACAACAAGCCGGATGGCATATATCTGCAGCAGATGAACAAATTCATCAAGGCTGTGGGTAGAGTGGCCGAGCGTAAAGATTGTCATTGCAGGAGGAAATGCTTTTTCACTGAGCATGCTGCAGGCTGTTGAAAAACACCCGTCTGCTTCGTTGCGCTCATCCTTCGTCATTGCGACGT
>JAPLIX010000052.1:1748-7391 GCA_026388865.1 Pseudomonadota bacterium
ATTCCTCACGATTTCGCGCGCCTTGCATCCGGATGTTTTTGACCAGCCTGGGAGAAAACCACTTTTTCAACAACCTATTAGAACACGCTGTTGTGCAACAGCCGGCTACAATTTTATTTGCCTGAATCATAGTTTTAATTTAAATTATATCATTATGCGGCGCCAGTAAATTATTATGTTACAATAAAGAAAAGGAGAAAGCATCATGTTCAAGAAACTTTCATCAGCAGTGTTAATTCTAATAGCCGGTGTTTCACTCTCATACGCCGGCGCGGGCCCGAATATACATGAGGGGAATTGGGAAATTACCAGCACCATGGAAATGGAGGGAATGCCCGCAGGGGGTGCGGTGCCCATGAAATACGCGCAATGCCTCACCAGCAAAGACGCGGTTCCTAAGAACCCGGATACCGTCAAAGGTTGCACCATTAAAAACATGAAAGCAGAGGGTAACACGGTTACCTGGACAATGCGCTGCAATGAGCAGGGTGCGACCATTGACGGCAGCGGCACGGTTACCTACAGCAGCGATACCATGCAGGGCACCATCAAGATGACGCTCAATGATCCGGAGGGTGGAAAGATGCAGATGACCCAGCGCATGAGCGGTAAACGTATCGGCGACTGTAAAAAGTGATATGCCCTGATAATGTGAGGCGACAGTCCACGGGGGATAAAAATTGCGGTGAAGTTATCCTCTATGCTGACGATACCTAACCCGGACCAGCCGGAACCAAATCCGAATAGCGAAATAAGAAATTCGAAACAAATTCAAATGACCAAAGTGGAAAATTTAAAACGACTTTGGTGAAAAATGCTGTTTTGAAGTTTGGAACATTTTTATTTTTAATTTGTTTCGTGCTTCGTTATTTGTATTTCGAATTTTTCTTGCCCAAAAAACACAAAAATAACCACTAAGTCTTACGATTCATAAATTCGATGTCGAATTTACTCACTCAGGACTAAGGGACTATAGTACCAGCGGGAAATCATCAGCTCGCGTAAAAGGCAGGTAAACACAATATGAGCAGTCTAAAAGTTCATGCACTGCAGAGCGTCGCCGCAACCGCGGCCCTGTACCCGTTCATCGGGGACCAGGCACTCACCGTAGGCCTGGCAAATGTATTCATCGATGCAGATCATGTTATCGAGTATGTCCGAGACACCGGGTCCTATGATGTGCGCGGGGTATTCGCGTACAGCCATCTTATAGAGAAAAACCTGGATAAGAACTATCTCGTCCTCAGTGCCTTCCACACCATTGAATTTTTCATCCTCCTGCTCTGCCTGTCAATTCTGTTCCCGCCCCTGGTTTATGTAATCGCCGGCATGGCATTGCACATGGCCACGGATCTGTACCATATTGCCATTACTCTGCGTCAGCCATTTGCCCGGGCCTTTTCAGTCCTGGAATACCTCTACCGCAGCAGGAGCGACAGGTATCTGACATCGGTAAGAGAACTGGTACGGCAGGATAACCTCAATTTAAGCGGGGTCAGTGACGTATACCGCTGGCTGCGGACGTGGCATTTAGCCTGAAAAACCTTCCCTGATTGATAGCACTGCTCACCGCCCGCGCTGCTGCCCGATACTCTCCATCCCATTCAAATGTCTTGACCTCCTTGAATGCCTGCCGTATGCTTATCGCTATTCCTGCATATCGCATGGGGTGCCTCCTTTGAATTAGTTGTTTTTTCCGTACTCGTCACTTCTTAGGATGCACCCTTTTTTTTCTGACACAACTTCTAATACATCACCGCATAAACCACTGTATTGCATAAAAGTAATATGCTATATATAATGATATTGCAACTTCCCTCATGCATATGAAAAAGAACAAAAAGACTGCAGCGGCTGAAACCATTGACCGGCGCGAGTTTTTGAAGCTCCTGGGATATTCCTCCCTGCTGCTGAGCGTTCCGCTCCTGCCCGGATGCGAAGATGCAGGCGTGAAGACACCCGGTTCGGTAGCGCTGGTAAAAAACTCTGATGATGCATACGCGCTGAAGCGGGCTATTAACCTGGTTGATGGACTTTCCTTTCTGAAGCCCGGTGACAGTGTGCTGCTTAAACTCGCCCTCAATTCCTCAAGCCCCTTCCCGGCGACCACCAGCCCTTTTGTGGTAAGCGTTTTGACTTCACTGCTTAAAGAGCGGGGAGCTGGAGAGGTTCTGGTGGGAGATAAATCACCAAGCTGGCAGGACACTTTGAACTGCATGAAGGGAACGGGCATCTATGATGCGGCAGTCAGTGCCGGCGCCCGTATTGTAACTTTTGAAGATGAAGACATGATCGCCGTGCAGCCGGAAAAGGCAACCCACTGGCCCAACGGCTTTTCCATGCCGAAGATTTTCAATGAAGTCGACCACATTATAGTACTTCCCATCCTGCGGACTCATGAGATGGCCGGGTTCACCATGGGATTGAAGATTTTTGTCGGCGCGCTGCCACAGGACGACCGGAACGCAATGCACGGTTCCTTGCAGTTTCTTGAACGGATTGCCGAGATCAGCCTCGGCCCCGGTAACGTGCGGCTCTCCCTTCTTGACGCGCGCCGGGGCTTCAATGCCGGCGGGCCGGATTCCGGCGACCTTATTGAGCCGGGCATCATGATCGCGAGCACAAATATTGCTGCAGCTGATGCCGTGGGTCTGGCCCTGCTAAAAGCCATTGGTACAACACCGGCATTAACAGCCATTGACGTCTGGGATCACCCGACAATCAGGCGGGGCATCCAGGTCCATTCACCGGGGCTCTCTGCTGCGACGCTTACGCTTCTGTCCGAAGGCGTTGAGAATATTGCCGCGATAAAAGAACAATTGCATGTATAGCAGGTATTGCACTGCTTAAAAGAACGTCAGCAACCGGGTGCTTGGTATGTGCACTTGAATTTAAACAGATAAACAGATATGAGGAGGATGTTATGCCAGGTATTGAATTTAATTTTTCAGAACAGGCAGCAAATGTAGAGCCAGCGGTCCGGATGCTCTTTCAAACCTACACTGATGTCATGCCCTATCCGCACAAATTTAACGATGCGCTTCTGAAAGCTCACCTCCAGGGCCTTGATTTTGCGGTAAAGCATAATCTCTGGAAAGAGAAGGTGGAGCATGAAGCCTATATCCTGGGACCGATTCTTGAGATGATCGGCGGATGGGTGCAGGAGCAGGGGCCGGAAAAGGGGCTGTGGGGAATTTTTGAGGCAAACTCCTGCCACTATCAGCAGTTTGAAAAGATCGAAGTGCGGCCGGGTGAGCGACTGCTGCAGTGTCCATACAAGGAAATGCTTGACATAGTAGGCTCCCTGGGGACATTCAGCATAACCTGGGAAGATGTTCATCATAAGTGGTGCATCCCGCTGTGGAAAGCCTTTGCCGCCAAAGTCGGGATTGAAATTGAAGTAACCCCCGGTGAGACCTGCCGGGTGTGCCTCAAGAAATAAATGCAGCGCCGGGGTAGCCGGAGTAAATAAGAGAGATGACGAAGCCGAGCCCGCGAGATTTTATTTCAAACCTGCGCACCAGTATGCTTTGGCGGGAAAAACTGCGCCTGACGCTGAAGAATAACCTGCTTAAGATAATAAAATTTCAGAACTGCTGCGGCAATCCGGGAGAGCCGGGCTGCTGAACACGCACTAAACCTGAGCCCGGGCAGGGCTCAAGAAAGGAGTGATGCGATGCACTATACTCCATCATTCTTTGCAGTGCTCAGTTTTTTACTGGCTATGGCCGTATGCAATTTCAGCGCCGGAAATCTTCGGGCTGAAGATACGGGGAAAAACCCTCAGGAGCTGCAGGTGGTTGAACACGTGGACCTGTCACGCTACCTGGGCACCTGGTATGAAGTCGCCAGCATCCCGGTTTGGTTTCAGAGGGAATGCGCCGGCGGCTCCACAGCAACATATTCGCTTGATACGGACGGCAAGATCAGCGTACTGAATCAGTGTTGCACTAAAGAAAGACAGAAGAAACAGGCCCGCGGTAAGGCATGGGTGGTGGACACAAAGACCAACGCAAAACTGAAAGTGAGCTTTTTCTCCCTGTTCGGCTTCTGGCTGTTTGCCGGTGACTACTGGATTATTGACCTCGGTCCGAATTACGAATACGCAGTTATCGGCCACCCTGGCCGCAGCATCGTCGGCTGGATTCGCAGCCGAACACCAGTGCTGCCGGATGATGTTCTCCGCGGAATCGGCGAGCGTCTTACAGCGAAGGGATATAATTTTTCCCAGTTTAAAAAGACCAACCAGACCGATTACCGGTGCACCTCACCGTAATAAAAAAATCCTCTCGCCCGCAGCAATTAATAATTCGCACACACTGGCGATGTGAAGCGCCCCGTCTATCCCGCCTTAGCGGGACGGGGCTTTCACGGCAGGATACCGGTAAACCAATACCCCATCATGAGGCTGGTAAAATTCAGCTGGATTTCCCCCTTTTGCCAATTATATAATGGGCGCCAAAAGTAGAATAAATTTCCCCATAAATAACTATACCGTGCAGGAGAAATATTCATGGGAGCAGGGGCAATCCCCATAGATATTGAGAAAGCATTCAAAGAAAGAGCCAAAAATAAGTATAAGCTTGCGATCTATATGGCAGATGAGGGCTATGGGGGCGAGGGCAAAATTGATGTATCATTTTACGGCGGCGATCCTGTTTTCACCCCTCCCAAGCAGCAGCAGCTTGACTACAAGATGGGTAAGCTGAGCAGGGAAAAGCTGCAGCAGCAGTATTTTAAGTTCCTTGAAAATAGTTTTATTCAGTATCAGTATACCTGGGATAAAATACTGGACAGCGGAAAAGTTGTGCTTGTATGTTCTTGCAATGCCCCGGGCAAAAACTGCCACCGGTATATCCTCGTTGATTTTCTGAAAAAGTTCGGCGCAGTATTCAAAGGCAAGCATAAAGGCTGACCGCCCTGCTTTTTTACTCTCCGTTGAAACTGCGATCGCTGCAACGCGATGACGCAGATAAAATATTATCCTCAAGACAATACCGGAAGAGAGCGATTATATACCCCCGTTGAATGAGGCGAGAGGCAAAAGGCAACCCACCTTCGTCCCGTTGTGCGGGACTACGGTGGGCAGGCAGGCACCCGTCCTCCGCAGTGCTACGGAGGGTGGACAGAGGCACAAAGAAAATGCTGAAAGCTGATCCCGAAGGCCTTCGGGACTGACGGCTAAAATTACTCTGCACTAATAATGAAGAGGGAGATGCACGATGGCGTTACTGGATACTATCTTCAAACAGGCAGTTGAAATGAAAGCTTCCGATGTTCACGTCACGCCGGGAGAGCCGTTTATCGTCCGCCAGTGCGGCTGCCTGCGTAAATTAAACGGAGAGAGGCGCTTGCCGCTGAGAAGTGCCGGGAGCTGCTACTTGAGCTTTTTAACCAGCAGCAGCAGGAGCGGTTTGCCGAGGACCTGCAGCTTGACTTTGCCTACGCGATTCCCGATCTTGGCCGCTTCCGCGGCAGCGCGCTTATGCACAAGGAAGGTGTGGCAGCTTCATTCCGCATTATCCCGCCGCGGATTCCGGCCCTGGATGCGATTGGTCTTCCCGAGGTAGTGAAAAAGGTGCTGGACAATCACCAGGGCCTTATTCTGGTGACCGGCGCTACCGGACACGGCAAGTCAACCAC
>JAPLIX010000052.1:7401-7772 GCA_026388865.1 Pseudomonadota bacterium
ACTATATTAATGAAAACCGCCCCCACCACATTCTCACCATAGAAGACCCCATGGAATTCAGTCATCCCCTGAAAAAGGGCGTGGTTAATCAGCGGCAGCTGGGCACCGACACCCTGTCCTATGCCAACGCGCTGCGCGGGGCTGTCTATGAAAGCGATATCCTCTTTGACGGTCAAAACACCCTCCCCGTAATCCCCTCCCGTTGAGGGAGGGGATGTTTTTGGAAATCCCCAGTTTCTTAAGACCGGTTAACTTTCCCGTTTACTAAAAGACGCTGTTATCTTACACTATATATATAAAAAAAAGAAAAACTGATAACCTTCAGGTGAGCGGCAGAAACGCAGTGAGACAATACTTTACAAAGGTCATCA
>JAPLIX010000157.1 GCA_026388865.1 Pseudomonadota bacterium
AACTGGACTTGGATTATCAATTTCATATAGAATAATTGAGGAACATAATGGTAAGATTGAGGTGGAGAGTGAAGTCGGGAAAGGCACGACATTTACGATAAAACTTCCTATAATTAGTTATAATTAATGAAAAGATTTAATCATTTTTATACTAAAATATAAACAGATGTCACTAGACATCTGTTTATATGAACACTTCAATCAAACCCTACAACTTCATATTAACAAAAGTTACCTTTCTCATCAAACAATTAAATCTCAAACTTCGTAAACACACAGGTCGACCGTTATCAATCTCTCCAGAAAATATACTGGCTCTCGGAATCTTCAAACAGAAGCAGAACATTAAAACCATTAAATCAGTTTGGCAGATATTTAATCTAAAGTGTTCTTATAAAACTCTAGTTGTTCTTCTCAAAAAATTTCTTTTCAGGTTTTTTTTCATAATAGGTCATGGGTTTATTCCTCCCTGTCTGTTGTCTTAAAAACAAAGCTGTCCCGGATTGCAGATATGATTCGGATCAATCTCCCGTTTTATCTCTTTAAGCTTTTGCGTGTAGGTTCCGGCACGGCTGTACACCAGATCTGCCCATATCCCATAAGGCCTGTCAAAAAAGGCGCCGCCCTCATCAATAAATCTTTTACTCACTTCCTGCCAGAGGTTCTTTACCCGTTCCACATCGTTTTGGTTATTCGGATCACAATGAAAATCAGCTTCACAATGGCACGCACGCCCGCGTTCAATCGGCAGGACGTATATGCCAATGTCCTGCAAGGGATAGTTATATTCGTTTATAAATTCCATAAGGATTTTTTGAAACACCGGAACCTTATTAAGCGGGGTCTTAAATGAAACATCGTGGACCGAGCCACGGTAACAGAACTTTTTCAATATTCCCCAGGGACGCAGCATTTCACCCAGCAGCATACTCTCGAACTGCCCGCCGTTATAACTCTGCAAATGCGCCGACGAAGCGATGGTTTTGAGCGCCTCTTCTTCATAAGCTATTTTACCTTCCGGCATCCGGGGGCCGCCATTTAAACAGAGGACCATCAGCCAATCAGGAAGTTTCTGTCGAAGAGTTTCAAATTCCCCTGATTTAATCATCGGTGCTGGAAATTTTTCAGGTACTGTCCAATCTTTGCAAAGCAAAGCTGCCAGATTAAAGTTGTTGATCAGAAAACATTCATGCCCTATCTCTTTTCTCTGTATCAATCTGAGAGGTTCTATTGCCTCCGGGAAGGAATCAAACTGGTAAAGCAAAACCTTTCTTTTTACCGGCAGATACTCCACTTTGATATTCATCTTCGTCATGATACCCAGCGTCCCCTGCGCTCCGGTCCACAGCCGGTTAACCATAGCCCGTACCGGTCCCATCGGTGACCCCGGCGTATTCCCTGAAGCCCACAGCCCGGTGCGGAACAGCTCCCCGGTGGGAAGCACCAGCTCAGTATCCATGATCAGCTCATTGCCGTATTCAAAACTCGCTGCTGCGACTGCCGGATCACGTTCCAGATAGCTTGTCAGCGCCGAACGCTGCGGAGGTACCCCAAACGGGAGCATCGCCCGCAGCTGATGCTTCCCCAGTTCATACCGGAGTGCGCGTCTTGTTTGCATACCGCACCACACTCTGCACCTGCTCTACCGTCTCCGCGAACACA
The DNA here is from genome assembly GCA_026388865.1 of Pseudomonadota bacterium. GTDB lineage: Bacteria > Desulfobacterota > WTBG01 > CAIYCZ01 > CAIYCZ01 > JAPLIX01. The sequence continues at coordinate 1,663 of JAPLIX010000157.1, forward strand.
ACCAGGTCGGGCCGGCGGGGATTCACAAAACTCTGATCACGCGAATAGGAAATAAGGGTTTCTTCATCATCAAAAACAGATGCTTTACCTACAATGCCTATCAAATCATCCTTTAAAGCCATAACATCCTCCCCCGGATCGGTATTAGCGGGTTTAATATGACCGTGGTCAATTTTTATTGACCGCGGTCATATTATAGCGCTGCTCCGTGCATGTCAAGTTATTTTTTATTTTTTTTATTAAAACTTTTCCCAAAATTAAGGAATATAAAACCAGCAAACAACATGACCGCAGTGAAAGGATAGGGTAGAGAAGTGGGACACGAGCGCAGGGGGGTTTTTAACCCAGAATTTGCGATAGGAATACCTGCATCCATAACACCCAGCAAAAAAAGGTGTTTCACCTCGCTAAAATTCCCCCAATCAATAAAATCAAGCCATTTTCAACCTTGACCGC
>JAPLIX010000486.1 GCA_026388865.1 Pseudomonadota bacterium
CACAATCAGATAATGAAGGAAGGAAGCCAGTGGGCAGTAGATGAGCTTAGCGTATACTATGCCGGGGACAGAGCATTTTCATATGTTGATAAATACAACCTGTTTAGCCGGCGGTATCACTACAACAACATTTATTCAGAGCCCGCGCAAACTATTGAGAACTCCAACTACGGGGTGCGCTACGGCGGCGTCAAGCAGATGAAAGGCGGAGCACTCTCATACAACTTCAGCTACTTATATACCTGGGATTACAGCTGGGCCCCCTTTGTTAAGGGCTGGTATATGCCGGGAGTCGGCAATGTCAGTTCTCATCATCAGATTCCGGGGTATACGGATATATTCCTCCTTGCGCCGACAACTTTAGAGCGCAAGTATAACCGCATCCACGTTTTTGGAGCCACCTTTAATAAGGTTATTGGCAAATGGGCGTTCAGGGGTGAGGGAGCTCTTTCCCTGCATAAATATTTGGCGGTTGATCCGCTGTTAAGCGGCAAAGATGGGCAGTCCATGGAAAGGAAGGGAAACACGTTAGACTACTGCCTTGGATTTGACCGGACAGTATTTACCGACTGGTTCTTAAGCGGCCAGATTATCCAGAATATTGTCCTTGATGCTCCCGGGCATATGGTTAAAGGCCTGTCATTGAAAGAGAGAAAAGCCCTTGACACTCATTTTACCTTCGTGGTCTCAAAGCCGTTTAAACGGTTTAACGATCAGGTGGGGATATCAGCTCTTATCGCCTATGGAACAGTTGGTGAATGGTGGATGGCGCCTAAAATATGGTGGGAGGTGACGCAGAACATCAAAGCAAGCCTGGGGGCTCAAATCTTTTTAGGCCAGCATTATGATACCCTGGGCCAGTTTAACCGCAATAGCAATATTTACACGATGCTGAAATACAGCTTTTAGTTAGAGACCGCAGAAGCTGGCGACGGAGCATAGAAAGGAATTGGAAACATGGGAAAGAAAACGTATAGCCGGATCGTAGCCGAGTTTATTATTAAATTCAGGGTTATTCTGCTTATCATTGTTGGCGGGCTTTCGATCTTCTTTATGACCAGGTTTGCCGGTATAGCGGTCATTACCAACCTGGATGATTTTGCACCGTTTGGACATCCCTATGTCAAGGTCCAGAAGCTGATGGAAAAATGGTTCAAGGGCGGCAATATGGTCCAGGTCGAGGTGGAGGTAAAAAAGGGTGATATCCTGAATGCGGACACCCTGAAAAAAATCCTGCGCATCAACCGGGACATCATGTTTTTAGACGGGGTCATTGCTGCCCGGCTGCATTCCATTGCCGACTCGAAAGTGAAAATGACCAAGGGATATCCCGATGGCTGGTTAAGCAAACGCCTGCTCGTGATGATACCGCAAACGCCGGAACAAACGCAGGAATTAAAAGAGGCCATTTTGAGCGATGAGCTTATTTATGGCCAGTTTGTTTCCACTGATTTTAAAGCGGCAATGATCAGGGCGGATTTTAAAGAAGACATCGACTATAAAAAACTGTTTAACGATTTGTACGACATTCAGCAACGCGAGACCGATGCAAATACCATTATCAACATATCCGGCAGGCCGATTATGCTGGGCTGGATCGATCGTTACCAGCATAAACTTATACCCTTGTTCGGTGTCTCCCTGCTGGTAATGGGAACCCTGCTGTATCTATGCTTCAGAACCGTCGCGGGTGTTGTGCTACCCATGGTGACAGCCCTGATCAGCGTGTCCTGGGGTCTGGGGCTGCTGGCGATACTCGGGTATTCAATGGACCCCATGGCTGCGGTTATACCCTTTCTCATCCTGGCCATCGGGATAAGCCATTCAGTCCAGGTGGTGAAGCGGTATTATGAAGAATGCGGCAAGGGCTGTACGTCAAAGGATGCTGCTGTGGAATCGGTAGCGGCACTGATGGCTCCTGCTTTGGTTTCGGTGATAACGGACGCCTTCGGCTTTTTCACCATGATAACGGTTAAAATCCGCATGCTGAGACTGCTGGCCATTATCGGCACCCTTTCCCTGGCCAGCATCACGTTCATGGTGCTCATATTTCTGCCGGTCTGCTTTTCCTTTCTGCCGACGCCAAAACAGAGCACGGTGCGGCGAGAGGAAGAGTCAGGCGGTTTTCTGAACAAGGCGCTGCTATGGATATCGAACCGTTCCACTGAAAAGAAGGGTGCCTGGGGATTTATGGCGCTGCTGGCAGCATTGGTAGTGATAGGGCTCATAGGAACCAGCCAAATGCAGATCGGCGGCCAGGCTCCGGGTGCGGGGGCGTTTTATATGAGTTCCCCGTACGCGCAAGAGACGGCAAATATCGCTAAAAAATTCCCCGGCGCCATATCTTACTCGCTTATCATAAAGGGCTCTGCAGAGAATGACATTCAGCGGCAGGATGTTCTTAAAAACATTGAGCATCTTCAGGATTATCTCAATTTGGACCCGAAGGTCGGCGGCAGCCTGTCTGTTATTGATTTTCTAAAACGGATGAATGTCGTTATCCACGAGGGTGATGAGCGCTATTACCACATTCCCCGCATTGGAGACCCGGACATCGGCTATTATGAGAATACGGAGATGGTGCAGAAGGCGGTGGGAGAGTACCTCTTCATGTACAGCCTGGGCACAGCCGGTGAATTTGATTTTCTGGTGGACTACGAATATAAAAACACCAACATCAACGTATTTCTGAAGGACATGGAGGCCCAGACCATACGGGATATCATAGCAAAAACAAAAGATTATGTAGCCAAAAACTGGACCGTTAAAGGGGTGACCGTGGAGATAGCCGGGGGATTGGCCGGGGTGGTTGGCGCAATCAATGAAGAGCTCGGCACCGGACTGGTCGAAAACATGCTGCAGATTACCGCCATTGTTTTCTTTTTCTGCGCTGTGCTGCTGCGCTCGATAGTAGGCGCAACGCTTATCATGATCTCCCTGTATACCAGGGTTCTCGTGTGCTACGGCGTCATGGGCTTTGTCGGTATACCCTTAAGCCTCTACACCATGCCGGTAGCCTCCCTGGGCATTGGCATTGGCGTGGATTATGTAATTTATGTCATCGTGCGCATGCAGGAGGAATTGGTCGAATCAAATGGTGATTATGTAAAAGCCAGTGAGAGAGCCCTGACCACCACGGGAAGAGCGGTTTTCTTTACCATGATGGCTGTTGTGCTTGGATGCGTGATTTTCATTTTCTCTCCGTTGAAATTCCACATGGAGCTGGGACTCATGGTGGGTACCATTATCTTCCTGAACGGATTGGGGTCCATCATCTTTGTTCCTAACCTTGCTTATTTAGTAAAGCCCAAGTTCATGCATCGATTTGTTAAAAAGTAGAATACGGAGGTGTGGTGATGGATAAACAATCTCGTGCAGGAGTTTTTACGGCGAACATACTGGCTTTAACGATAGCGATATGTTTAATTTTTGGATTGACGCCGGTCAGCGTAAAGGGTGAATCCTCTGTAGCTGATGCGTCAGTGCCCCAGGCAGAGTCTTCATCTGTGGTTATGAACTCATGCCTGTTTGGCCTCTGTTTCAGTGGTCAGAATAATGGCTGGCTGGTGGGGAAATTAGGTGCCATCGTATGCACCAGGGACGGTGGGAAAACCTGGTCATTGCAAAAAAGCGGTGAGAAGCTCCATTTATATGATGTGAGCTTTTGTGATGACACTAATGGCTGGGCAGTGGGAGAAAGCGGCTTTATTCTCCATACCACGAACGGGGGAACTACCTGGTCACCGCAGCAGAGCGGGGTCACCGGCAACCTGCGGGGCATTCAGTGTCTTGATGCGAGCACTGCCTGGGCTGCAGGCCAGGCAGGTGCCCTGTTAAAAACAGTGGACGGCGGGAAAACGTGGATACTGCAGCAAAAGGCGCAGGATATGCTCAAGCAGTTAAACAGGAAATTCCTCCCCTCGTTCTTCTGCGTCAGGTTTAGTGATGCGCGCAATGGCTACGCGGTAGGGCATCCCGGCATTATCCTGCACACTGCGGATGGAGGTGAGACCTGGCAGCAGCAGTCAAGCGGAACAAGCGTGGTATTATACAAGGTAGCAATCCTGGACAATAATACTGCCTGGATATCTGGTGGAGGAGGAGTTATTCTGCACACTGTGGATGGTGGTGCAACATGGGTGACGCAAAAGAGCGGGGTGAACTTTATGCTTAACAGCATTGCCTTTGCCGGCGCGATTAAAGGGTTTGCTGTCGGTCATAAATGTATTCTTCACACCGAGGATGGAGGGGGTACGTGGTCAAAATATGATATTCCTTTATCGAGGTGGCTTTGCGCTATAAAATTCATTGACGCACAAAATGGCTGGACGGTAGGCGATTCCGGAACCATTTATCATACTGAGGACGGGGGTAAGAACTGGAAGCTGATAAGTGCCCAGGTAAAATAAGTTTACCGCCTTTAATGTTACAAGGAGGTTTTTATGGAAAAGAAAACAATAAGAGTATTTTGCAGTTTGATTATTGTGCTCACCATCGGCTGTTTTATCGGGACCGCTGCATTCGGGCAGGCAGCGGAAGGCACAAGCAAGACCATTCACAAGATCGTTTACATCAATGCCGAGCAGGGAATTGATCCCCGCGCAGTTACCATTTCACCGGGCACTACGGTTATATGGATAAATAATGCAGCTGGTCGCCTGCAGCTGAAGTTCACCGATCAGCAGGTTTCACTGGCATGCGCAGTGCCGGTAAATTTTTCCCTGGATGAGAATAAAGTCTTCATCTCCACGGGAATTCCTCTGGGAGGCGTAGCAAGCCTGTGTTTTGTGCAGAAGGGAGAGTTTAAGTATAAATTGATCAGGTTGGATCAGGTTGGCGCGCCCAGTGCATCAGCCATCGGAGCAATAAAGGTTCAGAGCAATAAAGGTTCAGTAACCAGCAGCCTGTTTTTATATTGCCCTTGAGCGCAACACCATCATAAGGGAAGCATAACAAGGGGCTGTTACCTGGCGGCAAAAGTAGATACATCGTATCAGCCTCAGGACAGCCCTCTGTATGCCTTGTGAGTCGCTGTTAAAGCTGTGCGCCGCAGGTCCATGTTTCCGTGAGCACGCTGTCTTTGTGCCGTAAGAAGGCCCGCATCTCCACCAGCGGCCTTCTGTCGGGCACGATCTTATCAACAATGGTCGGGTCGCTTTCAGGCTTCACGGTAAAGACAAGCCGCCAGCC
>JAPLIX010000226.1 GCA_026388865.1 Pseudomonadota bacterium
CAAATTCGCTGGCACGAACGTAAGCATGGAGCCTAATCGTATCGTGCTGATAAAAGGTGAGGACGACCTTGGCTTGTGGAACGATCAGGGTGCAAAGAATGACGTCGAAAGAATCATTGAGACTCAAGAGAGGGTACGGAAATGAAGGTAGGCCCTGTTGATGGAAGCGTCCAAGAGGTACGTGATCTTTTCGAGGACCACGGGCTAAACATTGAAAGCTACCTCGAGAAGCCTCCCTCACCGCTCAACACCAGATTTCTCGTCATCCCCATTGTCGTTTTCTTGCTTTTTCTGTTCACTTTGGCTTTACTTCCTGCTGGTTCGCCTGAGTGGCAATCGAGATTTATTTACATTCTTAGCTTTGGCAGTGGGACGTGGATATGTGCCAGCACTCAACTGCGGTTTAAGAATGGTATAGCGACATTTTGTGTTGCAATGGGTCTCGTCCTTACTGTTCTCCTTGCGGCTGGGCTTATATCCCCGAGGGAGGCTGCAGAAACAGTCAAGAGTCTCAGGGGGAAGTAAAGGTCCAACTCGGCATAAAAGCGGAAGGTGTAACCACGTGTTTCGGTTATCACAAAAGTTTCTTCGCGCCGCCACTTAGTTCTACGATACCCGAAAATGAATAGCATGAGGAACAGGTGTTCGCTCCTGACATACTAATGTGACAAAAATGTAGAAGCGTGACCCCACTTTACTCACGTAGCAGCGCGCTGGCTGTAAATTGTTTGGATAAAGGAGCAAAGATGTCCTACGGAAAAAAGTTAACTAATGCAGAGCTTATGACCTTTCTTAATGCTAACCGGCACGGCATCCTGGCCTTTGCGGGCAGGACGCCGTATGCGCTTCCCATGGGATATATGTACAAGGAGAAAACGCTGCTCCTGTGCCTGACAGATGAAGGCAAGAAAAAGGAGCGCCTGAAAAAAAGTAAATCAATATGCTACACCATCTGCAAACCGCGGTGGGAGACTGAGAAACTGAAAACACCGTGCACCTCTGCGGTGATAGAAGGGAAGCTGGAGGCGGTGAAGGATAAATTGGGTCAAAAAAGTTTGAGAACATGACGCTGTATAAACTTGCTATTGCTGAGATGGGCGCGCGCAAGTGCAACCGCAAGCCCTGCGAGCTGTTTGTCGGCAAGAGCGGCGCGACTGCAAAGGCCAGGGGAAAGAAAAAAGGATAGAAATTTTATTGGACGCAGATTTTACAGATAACCGCAGATAATTTTTTCTTTGGTTCTTTATATTTTGAATCCTGAAATCAGCATCGTATAAGAGGAGAAAATGACAGCAATTATTGATGAAGTCACAGCGTGGCATAACCGCACAAACGGCACCACGGCAGTTGAAGCGCTGCGAAAAAACGGCTTTGACGCGGTATATTTCGACAGCAGGGCGGAGGCGGTTGACTACATGCTCGGCTTTGTATCAAGCGGCATGACGGTCGGCTTCGGCGGCAGCATGACCCTTGTCGAGCTTAACATGGCAGACCTGGTCAAGCAGAAGGGTGCGCAGCTTGCGCTTGAATTAACTCCCGCAGACTATGAAGACTTTGACGCGCTGGGCAGAACCCTGAAAAAAACAGTTCAAACCGACCTCTACTTCACCAGCAGCAATGCCGTGACCCTGGATGGCGCGCTGGTAAACATAGACGGAGGCGGCAACCGCGTTACCGCCATGATGTACGGCCCCGAAAAGGTCATTGTCGCGGCCGGCATCAACAAAATCTGCAGGGACGAGGCAGCTGCGTGGGAGCGCATCAGAATGATCGCGGCCCCGAAAAACGCCCGGCGCCTCAACATGCCCACACCGTGCGCGGAAACTGGGATATGCGTGAACTGCAAACACCCTGCCCGGATATGCAGGCTCTACACGGTGATGCGCTGCAAACCGTTCTTCACCGACGTCACGGTGGTCATTATCGGCGAAACACTCGGCTTCTAAGGATTGGACGCAGATTTCACAGATAACCGCAGATAAAATTTTTCTTTAGTTGTTTATATTTGAAATCCTGAAAATCAGCGTTCATCAGCGTCCCATAGTGATTATTTTCTTGAATTGTTAAATGCCTTGCGCTTAATTTCCGGCTTAACACCAAAATTAACCAGCAGGCCAACTTCTATATCTGTTGCTTTCAGATAGTTCAAGAGCTGTGCTTCATGCTCTTCTGCCAGATATTTCCCCGCCTTTATCTCCACGATCACTTTATCATCGACAAGGATATCAGCATAATATTCACCAATGAGCTCATCCTCATACACTACCTTTATCGGTGCCTGGGCAATTGCGCTGATACCGTCCTTTCTCAATTCTATCATCAGGGCATTCCCATATACTTTTTCTAAGAAGCCGTAACCCAGTCTATTATAGACACGGTAAAAAATTTTAATTATTTTTTCCGTTAACTCATTATATTTAAGATCCTGAAAATCTGCGTTCATCAGCGTCCCCTGTTTTCTAAAAATTTGTCTTGTGGCTTC
>JAPLIX010000207.1 GCA_026388865.1 Pseudomonadota bacterium
AGAAGCGGTTTAAAAGACGGTAGCCTGATTAATTAAAATCCCGGGCGTTCACACACACCTTTTTGTTTTTTCTGCACAACTATTGACCCTATCTGTCATAGGTATGGGCCAGAATAAAGAAAGCGGTTATTGTTTTGTAATATAATTTGTTTAATTTTAAGACCTGAAGTATAAGACATTAATTAAAGCGCTCTTAAGTAAGCTGATCTTGCCGGACGGAAAGTAAATTAAAAAAACCCTTGTTTTACTTTTATTCCTTAAGGTAAAATAAAAATAACCATAATTTACTTTAGGAGCGGAAATGGACATCAGAGAATTCAAGGCAGGATACCTTAGAAAAGGCTATAAATATCAGTATTTCCTTCCGGAACCAATCAATCATGAGTTCACTTTGTCAGATTCGATCATTTCCAGCCTGCTTGAAAAAGCATCCCTCAGGCTTGGTGAACTAAATTCCTTTGCCCGTTTTGTTCCAGACGCAGATCTTTTTATCAAAATGCATGTGTACAACGAAGCGGTGTTGTCCAGCCGTATCGAAGGTACAAGAACTCTCATCAATGAAGCTCTGCTGGAAGAAAAGGACATTGATCCCGAGAAACGGGACGACTGGGAAGAGGTCGACAAATACGTAGCGGCCATGGATTATGCTCTTGCTGCTTTAAAAAACCTGCCGCTTTCTTCTCGCCTTATCCGGGATACCCACAAAAAACTTCTCGACCGTGGTCGAGGCCAGCAGAAAAATCCCGGAGAGTACCGCCGGTCGCAGAACTGGATCGGCGGCTCAACATTACAGGATGCGGTCTTCATCCCTCCCGTCCATGAGGAAGTGCCGAAGCTTATGTCCGACCTGGAAAAATTCCTGCACAATACGGAAATACAAGTGCCACACCTGATACGTATTGCCATTGCACATTATCAGTTTGAAACCATTCACCCGTTTCTTGATGGAAATGGACGCATCGGACGACTCCTTATCACTTTGTATCTGGTAAGCAGTGGTGTGCTCGAACGCCCGCTTCTGTATCTTTCAGATTTTTTTGATCGTTACCGGAGTCTTTACTTCGACAATCTCATGCTGGTACGCCAGAAAAACGATCTCGGGCAGTGGGTCAAATTTTTTCTTACTGCGGTCGCCGAAACGGCTGAAAAATCCGTATCAACGCTGAACGAAATTCTTCAACTGAAAGCATCTCTTGCACAAAGCCTGTATCCTGCCCTCGGCAAGCGTCTCAAGGCAGGGCAGGCGCTCTTTGCCGCCCTTTTCTCCACGCCCGTTGTCAATACGCGCATTGTCCGGAAAATAACAGGTCTGAGCCCCAAGGCCACTAACGACCTTATCGGCAAATTCTTGGAACTCGGCATTCTCAAAGAGACCACTGGTTACCAGCGCAACCGTATTTTCATGTTCAACTCCTACCTTGACTTGTTCAACAAGGGAAAACAGGCGTGAGCAGGAAACGGGATAAGCGCTCTGTTTATAAGCAGTATCCTTCAATTTTGAAGAAGGCACAAAACCATAACAGGTTGTTTCCTCTTATGCAGCTGAGAGCATGGTGCCGGTTATGGTGAGCGTAGAGCTCGATCCGGCGCAGGAGGGACAAATAAATCTGTCGCCTTTTTGTTATACTTAAAGGGGGTAAGTAGCCCGGAGAATCTTCCGATAATCTTCCGATTCTTCTTGCTCGATCGGTTTTTTGAGGTCGCAATTTGCGACCTCAAAGAGAGGGCAGCATTCAAAATATAAAACCTATGCCTACCCCGAGCGCAGTCGAGGGGTGCCTTTGTGCCTTATGCCTGCCTGCCCACCGTAGCCTTACGCGCAGGTTGGGTGCCTTTTTTTATTACGAGTCCCGAACCCCGAGCTACGAGTCACGATTCAAAATAACGGGCGCGGTTGTTCCTGGTTTTTTAAAGGAGACGAGTAGATGCAGCAAAAAGAAGGTATTATCCCCAGTGAATTGATAGCCAGTAAAATCTATATCATTCGCAGGTTGAAAGTTATGCTGGACCGCGACTTAGCCGCGCTTTACGGGATAGAGACGAAGGTTTTAAAACAGGCGGTTAGGAGAAACATCAAAAGATTTCCCGGTGATTTTATGTTTGAACTATCAAAGCAGGAGTTTGCCCATTGGAGGTCACAATTTGTGACCTCCAAAAAAGATAAAATTGGATTGCGGTATTCTCCTATGGCATTTACCGAGCAAGGTGTTGCCATGTTGTCCAGCGTTCTTAATAGCGAGCGCGCTATCGAGGTAAACATTCAAATCATGCGGGTGTTTACCCGGTTTAGGCAAATCCTGCTCAGCAATAAAGATCTCCGACGGGAACTTGAAGAATTAAAGCGGGTTACAGATGATCGGTTTCGTGTAGTTTTCGAGACACTGGACCAGTTGTTAAGTCATGAGGAAAGGCCTAAACGAAAGATAGGGTTTAAAGTGGAGGAGAAAGCGGCAAGATACCGGGTGACAAAAAGGTCCACAAAAAGTTGCTGAAAGCTATTTTACCCGAGTCACGAGCCACTGGTCACGAACCACTAACCTCCGAATCACGAACCACGAGCTCCGAGTCACGTTTCAGCGATTGCTGCCCGCTGAAAGCTATTTTACCCGAGTCACGGTTCTGCGGAAAGCTGCTTACAATTAACGTGCGCTTATCAATTA
>JAPLIX010000475.1 GCA_026388865.1 Pseudomonadota bacterium
AGATCATGGCGCTGGATAATGTAGTGCCGAAACCGTTTGCCATAGGCCCGTTTTGCCTCCTGCGGGAGATTGATAAGATACTCTAATTTTGCGGCCAGGTCCTCTGCGTTGCCTTCGGCAAACAGGAATTCCAGCGGTAAAATTTCCCGGAACGCCTCGCTTGATGCAATGACCAGGGCCTCGCATGCCATCGCCTCAAGCACTGTTTTATCAAACAACCCGGAAGGCGACAGGTTAACGAGCACTTCATTGCCATTGTATACTTCTGCAGCCCGGTAGTTGGGGATTTCCCCCATGAACCTGATTCTGCCGGAACAGGCAGGTGATTCTGCCAGCGCGGTTATACTGTGGTAATAATCGGCAAACTGCTTCTCTGCTCCCCCTGCGATACACAGGGTAAAAGCATCAGCGCGCTTACCCAGCAGTTCTGCCGCCCGAATGAGCACGTCAACTTTTTTTATCGGAGAAATTCTTCCCAGATACAGGATGGAGCGCGGCTGCCTGATTATCCTGGTATTTCTGCTGAACAGCTCCGTGTCAATACCTGCCGGCATGCGCCGGCCGTGTTTGAAGCCGGCGGTATAGGAAAACGGTGACGTGTAAAAAACGTTATGGGCCATGGCGGCTGCCAGCCAGGTTAAAAAGTTGCCGTATGAATGATTGTACCAGAGGTAATATTTTTTCCCCAGCAGCAGCCAGCACATTCCTCCCAGGAGGATATATACGGGGTTCATGTGGACAAAGACCGCGTCATAACTGCTGCGCAGAACCCATATGCAGCGAAAAAAGTTCAGCAGGTAGGAGAATCGTGACTGTTTTATCTCTTTACCCAGGGACCAGACCGCAATATCCGGGGGCAGGTTGACCGTCCCCTTCTGCAGGCAGATGACGGTTGTTTTCTCGAAGCGCTCTGCCAGTTTTTCCACCCAGTGGTGAAAAAAACCGAGCACCGGGTCTTCGCAGTCCATCTTCTGGGTAATAATTAACAGCTTCATAGCTCTTCGCCGGGGGCCAGGTTGTGCATAACACGTTTTACTTCAGAACCGCCTGTTTGTAAATATCAACTTACGGCACCAGCACCCCGGAAGAAGCCTGTTCTGCAGCCGCGGGAGATTGCTTTTAACCTGCAAAAAACATATAATTGCTGCGCACGCAGCGTCATCATGGTATCATTGCTGCGAGCTGTAACAATAAACCCTGTGCGCCAGCTGATGAAGTATGATTATAACTGCAGGATACTGATATAACCTGTTGCATGATTCTATGAAACCCTCGTCATTGGACAGCATTCTTATAGTAGGCATTGCATGGCATGGTAATTTCTCCCGTTTCTTATTCAGCAGCATGCAGAACATGGGGCTGCCCTGTCTGCACATCAGCACCCGCTATGAACAGAAGCCCAACAGAATCCTCAATGCCCTGCAGTACCGGCTTTTTGTGAAAAAGCTGAATGCATCATTGCGCAGAATCATAGAGCGTGAGCGTGTCAAAAAGATACTTCTTATTGCCCCCTATAACATCCTGCCTGAGACCTGGCAGCTGATTAAAGAAAAAAAAATACCGGTCATCGGCTGGTTCGGGGACAATCCTTTTACCAAGGGTATTATTTTTGACAGCCTTAAGTACTGTGACCGGGTATTTCTCATTGATGAGGCCTGGGTTGACAGAGTGCGGTACCTGCATCCCCGCGTTGCGTATCTTCCGCACGCTGCTGACGGGGAAGCCTTTTTCCCCCTGCAGCAGAATAAAACCTATACCCATGACGTGGTTTTTATCGGCGATTCATTTAGCGGGAGCAAAGACGGCTTCCTGCGGGCGCAAATTATACAGACGCTGTTTGATAACCATATCAGCATCAGGGTATATGGTGACCAGGGCTGGAGCGCGCTGTTCCCGCTTTTCCCGTGTCTGCAGACTATTGTTACCCGGAAAACCATTGCACCGGATGAATTGAATACCATCTACAATACGGCAAAAATAGTTTTAAATATTCACCACAGCCAGCTCACTACCGGCACCAACCAGAGGACCTTTGAAACTGCCGCGGCCAAGGCTTTTCAGCTTGCAGACCACCGGCCGGCAATAGCAGCCCTGTATCAGGGCTGCTCAATAACCTTTACCTCTCCTGAAGATTTGCTGCAGAAAGCACGCTACTATTTATCCCATGGAGAGGAGCGGGAGCGGATGGCAGACCAGGCCCGGACCATAACCCTGGCACACAACACCTACAAACACAGAATAGAAATCCTGCTCGATGCATGGTAAAGGAAGCATATTACTTAAAAGTTCGCACTGATGTACTTGATGCCATTCCACAGGAGGTGACGAGCATTTTATCCGTGGGGTGCGCTGGCGGGGAAACAGAGCTGGTGCTCAAGCGCCGTGGCAAGATCGTTTACGGCATTGAAAAAGAGCCGGCATTCAGGTTAAAGCTTGAAAGCGTTCTGGACCGGGTAATTATTGCCGACCTCGACCATGATACGCTTGACCTGCCGCAGAATTTTTTTGACTGCATACTGCTTGCCGACGTTCTTGAGCATGTACAGCATCCCGAGGCACTGTTGAGAACCCTGCTGGGAAGCCTTAAGCCGGACAAGTATTGCATTGTGAGCATTCCCAATGTCAGGCATGTTTCCATAGCGAAAAATCTGCTTCTGGGGAAATGGGACTATGCGGCTGCGGGCATTATGGACAACACGCATCTGCGATTTTTCACCCTGGCCAGCGCAAAAAAAATATTTTCTGCGCTGCCGCTAAAGCTGACTGCTATCAGGCGCAAGTTCATAGTGTTTCCTTATGAGAATGCACGCTACCAATGGCAGAAACGGCTCTACTTTTGGCTGAACACGTTATTCAGCAGCAAAGCTAATCCGCTCCTCTATCTGCCCTGGATAAGGGAATTTTTTGTCTATCAGTATCTTTTTGTTTTAAAGAAGCAATAAAGATCCGGGAAACGCATAAACAACTTTTATTATTACGGTTATCGACAATATAATTACCGCTACTGTTTCCATAAAGAAAGGATGCCGTGCTGATGGCTATGGCTTCTCATCCCCTCAAGCCATTATGTTTGAGCTTCTGGACACCGCCAGCGGGGAGGCCGCAGTCGATCTTAATCGGGAAAATGCTGCCGGAATGGGTTGCGCAGGGTCTTAAGCCCGTATTAATTACCTATGATGTGTGCGGCGCGTGGGATATCAATATCCCCCTGTATCGCATACCGGCATTGAGACTGCCCCGGCTGGTCTGGTACAGCCGCCTGTTGACCCGGCTGGCGCACAATAGATACTACGAAGCTCTTTATCGCATCAGCCGCAAAGTTATAGAAATACACCAGCCGGATATTGTTTTTTCCTTCTCCAATCCTCAGACCAGCAATGTGCTGGGGGCTCTCATAAAAAAACGGCTGGGGATCACGTTTGTTTCACACTTCAGTGACCCCTATTACGATAACCCCTACAACACCTATGGCAGGCGTGCGGCAAAGGATGCGCTGAAGACGGAGCGATTCATTATTGATCAGAGTGATGGTGTGGTGTTTGTCAACGATACCCTGCGAAAGCTGGTGATGCGCAAATACGCGCCGGCGCTATCCGCGAAAACTGCGGTGATACCCCATTGTTTTGATGCTAAAGCATATCCGCCGGCAGGCCTTAATAAAACCGCGCCGAAATTTGTATTAAGCCATATCGGAGCATTTTACCGGATCAGGACGCCGGATCCGTTGTTCCAGGCTCTATCGCTCCTGAAAAAACGCCATGCCCAACTGGAGGATTTTCTCATTGTCCGGTTAGTCGGCGCCATAAACGCATATGCCGGGTATAGCGGCAGCGAATTAGCTCGCCTGATCACTGCATATAATCTGGAAAAGATAGTTGAGGTGTTGCCGGTAATTAACTATAACGACAGTCTCGGCATAATGGTGCAGTCCGACTGTCTGCTCGTTATTGATACCGATGTGCCGGACAGCCCGTTTTTACCCTCCAAGCTCATTGATTATATTGGCAGCGGGAGGACTATAGTTGGCATAACTCCTCCAGGCAGCCCCACGCATATCGTGCTCCAGGAGCTGGGAGCTAAGTCGTTTCAGCACCGGCAAACTGCTGAGCTCGCTGACTATCTTGAAGCGCTTATTTTCAGGCGTGATTTCCCGCGGCTCAATGCGGCTTATGCTCAGGGCTTTGACGTATCCGCTACCACCCGGCAATTGATCACTGTTTTTAAGCGCCTTGTTCAACACTAACAGGTTGTTGAAAAAACAATTTTCTCATAGGCTGGTCAAAAATATCCGGATGCAAGGCGCGCGCAATCGTGAGGAATGAGGCGTACTTTACAGTACGTCGCAATGATCCCGATAGCTATCGGGAATGAGCGCAATCCCGACGCAGGTCGGGACAGACGGGTGTTTTTCAACAGCCTGCTAATTCTCCTGCAGGAGCTATTTTTGAAAAAGAAAATTCTTATTACCTTTGGTACTCGTCCTGAAGCCATAAAGCTTGCCCCCCTGGTGCTGGCCTTCAAACACTGCACAGACTATGAGGTCAGGGTGTGTGTCACCGCCCAGCATCGCACGATGCTGGATCAGGTGCTGGAATTTTTCAACATCATTCCTGACTATGACCTCGATCTTATGCAGGAAGATCAAACCCTGTTTGATATTACCCGTGAGGTACTGTTACACTTTCAAAAAGTGCTGCTTGATGCGGTGCCGGATTACGTTTTTATCCAGGGCGATACGTCCACAGCTTTTGCGGCTGCTCTTTCTTCTTTCTATCGCAAGATACCAGTATGTCATGTTGAGGCAGGGTTGCGGACCAACAATATCTATTCGCCGTTTCCGGAAGAAATGAATCGCCAGCTGGCCGCCAGAATATGCCTGTTTCATTTTGCCCCTACGCACCGGGCAAAACAAAATTTACTTAAAGAAAATATCCCCGCAGAGGCGATTTTGGTCTCAGGAAACACGGTTATCGATGCTCTTTTTGAGGCTAAGAAAAGACTGCGGCCCGATGGGGCAGCAATTGGTACACTCAAAAGCAAAATCAATTTTGCTGATTGCCCGGATTGCAAACGAATACTGGTGACCGGGCATAGAAGAGAAAATTTTGGAGAGGGCTTAAACAATCTATGCCTCGCCCTGAAAACACTGGCCCGGCAGCATCCGGATATCCAAATAGTATATCCTGTTCATTTAAATCCTCAGGTGCAGAAACCGGCCTACTCTCTGTTAAGCCGGCTGGATAATATTAGACTCCTTGACCCGCTGGATTATGAATCATTTATCTGGCTTATGGACCGTGCTTACTGTATTATCACTGACAGTGGCGGCATCCAGGAGGAAGCCCCGGCGCTTGGTAAGCCGGTGCTGCTCACCAGAGATACTACGGAGCGTCCTGAAGCAATAGAGGCGGGGACGGTCAAAATGATAGGCACCAATACCGCCCTCATTGTATCTGAAACCAACCGGTTACTGCAGGATAAGCATCTTTACGAAAAAATGAGCACAGCACACAATCCCTACGGTGATGGTAACGCGTGCGAACGGATCATCGGTTTTATGAGGCAGCAGGTATAATCCTGCTGCCAATGGAACGAGGGAAGCTTGCCGCACATCCCCGCAACATGTTGTATCCATGGTAGCGTCCATAAATTATTTTTTTACGTTACTCGCTGGTTATTGAAACAGGAAACAGTGTTTTTCTAATCTCTCGCCGTCAATTTGAACCTGGAACATACGTATGCTGTTCAAAATTATCTCTCTTATCTGGCGTGAATATAAGCTGCAAGCCATCGTATCAACGGCGCTCATGTTTTCGGTAGGGCTGTTAAACGGCCTGAGCATTGTTGCCATTGTTCCCTTGATTAACACTACCGGCGGCGCCAGCGGGAAAGGCGGCACCTTTATTCAGGGTTTATTTAACCGGCTGTTTGCGGTTGTTGGCAGCGATGCCTCATTTATTAATATTCTGTTTTTGCTGCTGCTGCTCTTTATCATTAAAGGCTTATTTTCTATCCTCCAATCAGTACTCTCCCGCTGGATACAAATAAATATTGAGATCGATAAAAAGACCTCGCTTTATAACCTGCTTCTCAATACTGACCTGACGTATTTAAATCAATGTAATTTCGGCAGGATTACCAACATAATCATAACCCAGACCTCCCTGATTGCCTACCTGGTCGAGCTTTTCTCCCGTTTTTTTACCGGGCTCATCAACCTGATCATCTATCTGGTGATTGTGTTTTTAGTCTCCTGGCAGTTGACCCTGATTACTGCCGTCATCAGCGGCGTTATGTATTATCTGATAAAAAAGTTCTTCATACGCGTGAAGACCCTGGGTTATGAAATTGTCACGTTCAGCAGCGTCATCCAGGAGCTGACGAACTATACGCTCAGCGGTTATAAGGCGGTGAAAAGCTATGTCCTGGAACAGCTGCTCATTGACCGGATGCGCGACCTGCTGCAGCAGTGGGAAAAAGCCAGTATCAGGATTGTTACTACCGAGAGCCTGCTGAAGTCCATATTTGAGCCGGCAGTATTAATCATCGCGATCTTTGTATATCTTTTTTATCATTTTGAATTAGCCGCGTTTTTAACTTTTCTGGTAGCTCTGTATCGCATGTATATATCTTTTCAGGACATCCAGAATACCCACTACAAAATGGCTGCCAACGTGGCCTCGCTTGAAATATATGAGGAAACACTGGCAGGTTTTGCATCGCATCAGTATCCGGAACACAAAGGATATCAATTTGAGCGTTTGCGGGAAAACATCACCTTTCAGAAGGTAGCGTATGCGTATAAGATTTCCCAGAGCCCTTTTGTGCTCGGGCCGCTCGATATAGAGATTCCCAAGGGTAAAATGATTGGGTTAGTCGGTCGCTCTGGTTCAGGCAAATCAACCTGTGTTGATCTGCTGGTAGGATTGCTGCAGCCTGATGCAGGGGTCATTACCGTTGATGGAATAACCTTGTCCCATTACAGCATGACCTCCTTCAGAAAAAGGGTTTCGTATGTTTCACAGGATCTCTTTTTGTTGAATGACACCTTATTCCGCAATATCGCGTTTGGCGATCAAAATATTACCCGGGCGCAGGTACAGGAAGCCTGCCGTTTGGCGCAGGCTCAAGAATTTATAGAGGCGCTTCCCCTTGGCTATGAAACGGTGCTGGGTGAGCATGGGGCCAGTCTTTCCGGCGGCCAGAAACAGCGCATTGCCCTTGCCCGGGCACTGACACGAAAACCGGACATCCTGATTCTTGATGAGGCTACCAGTGCCCTGGATAATGAATCAGAAAAACAGGTTCAGGCTGCAATTGAATCACTCAGCGGAGATATTACCATTATTGTTATCGCGCATCGCCTCAGCACGGTACGTAATGCTGATTACCTGTACCTGTTTGAAAACGGCAGAATCATTGAAGAGGGTACTTTTGATGCGCTGCTGGACCGGCGCGGGAAGTTTTTTGATCTGCACACCATGGCGCAGTAAGCCCGCAGGATATTGGTGACGGCGTATGCAGGAATAGATTTCCCGTCACCAACAGCTCGTTTCTCTACCAGCTATGAAAGCAGTAATGAACCGTGCACATTTCATTCATCATCATCAGCTATAATACCCGGGAACTCACCGGCAATGCTCTGCGCTCTGTTTATGAGCAGACGCGGGGAGTTGAGTTTACGGTATGGGTCGTTGATAACGCTTCTACAGATGGTTCGGCCGAGATGATCGCGGCACAATTCCCTGCCGTACACCTTATCCGCAGCACCGCCAATCTTGGCTTCGGGAAAGCAAATAATATCGCCCTGAGAGAGGTACGGTCAAAATACGTTTTTTTGCTCAACCCGGACGCGTTGCTCCTGAATAATGCGGCAAAAATATTTTTTGATTTTATGGAAAGACCGGAAAACCGGGAGGTCGCTGCCTGCGGGGGAGCCTTGTATTATGGCGGACTGACGCCGCAGCCAAGCTTTGGCAATTTCCCCTCTGCCGCAGGGGTCCTTTTTGAGCAGGCATTACTGCATAAATTATTCAGAGGTTTTTATAACAGCCGGCTGGCAACCGGCGTTAAAGAGCATCCGCGCGCGGTTACAACGGTTGATTACCTGTCAGGGGCCGCTCTTTTTTTAAGAAAAAAGGCGCTCGATGCTGTGATGAGGATTTTTTTCTTTATTTTGAGGACACAGAGCTGAGTTATCGTTTTTCCCGATACGGATATACCTCCTGTTTTATTCCGGACGCAAAAATTCTGCATTTACGCAGGCAGTCAACAGCCGCAGAAGAACCGCTGGGAAAATGGATCCGTTATAAACAGAGTGAATTTATGTTTTATCGCAAATGCTATGGCGCCATGCGGCTGACACTCGTAAAAAGTATCTACCTTCTCAGTTTTATCTTCAGATTGCTGTTAAAACAGGACCAGAGATACTGGCAGTATGTGAAAATTATTCTCAATGGTCCTCGCAAATAAAAAAAGAGCTGGTGAAAATCAATGAGTGCTGTAGTAACAAAATAACAGGTAACACCATAGCATGGATGAGAACCGCCTATGAACGTACTGGTAGTTGGAGCAACAGGGGATGTGGGAAGCGAAGCAGCAAAATTTGCAGTTGCCGGGGGCCATACGGTACGGGCCCTGGTGCGCAGCACATCCAACAGGGACAAGCTGGGGGAAGCAAAAACCCGGGTAGAGTTTTTTGAAGGGGACATGCTTGACACGGCATCGCTTGAGCAGGCGCTCACGGGCATTGACGCCATCATCGTATCCATCCGCCTCACTCCGGGCGAGACGAAAAAAGGGCGCACCTACAAGGATGTTGAGGAGCAGGGGATACAAAACCTGATCGAGGTCGGAAAGAAAAAAGGGGTTAAAAAAATTATCCATGTCTCTGCTGCAGGTGTCGGCCCGCACTGTGTATCTGACATGTACGGGGCGAAGCACCAGGCTGAGGAAGCCATCAGAAACTCCGGCCTTGACTATACCATTTTCAAACCCTCAGGCATGTTTAAGGATTTCCGGTTCTTTCACATTCCCGCGGTCATAAAACTTGGTGAAACCAGCACGTGGCCAACCAGTCCGATTGAGTTTCACATGAATCCGCTGTCACACGTTGACCTTGCCCAGTGCATGGCAGATGCGCTCACCAACCCGAAAGCCTCATATAAGACGCTTGAAATCGGCGGCCCCGACACCATCACCCAGGGGGACCTGCTTGATATGATTGCAAAAGAGGCTGGCATTAACGCCCATTACACCAAAGGCGTCTCCAAGGAAGACCTTATCGCCAGGGTGAAAAGCAGTCCTCAGCCCGCTTTCTTTACCGCTGAACAGCTCGAGGATTTTCTGATCGATAAGGAAATTGACCACGGTATCATTCAAAACATCTTCGGCATAAAATTTCAAAGGGTATCCGACTTCCTTAAAAAAGCAGTGCCGGAAATAAAGGCTGCCATGTCCCAGGGCGCACCGCAGCCTCACTAACAGCTATATTTATCTGTGCGCAGGCAGCGACCGCTGAGCGGGTACAGAGGGCGGCAGGGAGCGCATCTGCTGAGATGATCCCGGCTGCTGCGGGGCTTCTCGCGTGGAAGCTCTACATTGCAGAGCACCTGCGGCTGTTTTTAAGGACAAGGTGATGGGATTTCGCTTCATTGCCGCACGCAAAACGGCAGGTCCCTGAAAGGGGCAATAGAGGACATCCATAAATAAGTTTGGTTCATTCGTGTTTAAGTTGAAAGACGTGGATTCAACAGTCCACAGTGCTGATGAATTTTCAGTAAAAAGTATTTCACATCACGATAGCCATACGCCATTCGTTTGAGTCTTTTTATCTTGTTGTTGATTCCCTCA
>JAPLIX010000340.1 GCA_026388865.1 Pseudomonadota bacterium
CCCGTCATTCGGCCTTTTTAACGGCGGTTTTGGATTTCACTATGGTGCGGAGATGCTGAAGGCAATGATTATACCGATCGGCGCAGGCCGGACTCTGCTGCAGCTGCAGTTTATCAAAGACTTTAACGTCACTGCCATAACAGCAATTGCGTCCTACCCTCTGCGGCTTACCGAGGTGGCAAAAAAAGAGAATTTTGATTTCAGATCAACAAAACTCCGTGTCGGCATATTTGGCGCAGAGGTGTGGAGCGATGAGATGCGCAAACGCATCGAGGATGAGATGGGCATTGAGACCTTTGATATAATCGGCATGACCGAGACCGGCGGTGTCGGCCTTGGTATTGATTGCAAAGCGCACAGCGGCATCCACGTCTGGGAGGATGATTATTTATTGGAGATAATTAATCCGGAAACCGGCGAGGTGCTTGGCGAGGGACAGGAAGGCGAAATGGTTGTGACCACGCTGAACCGTGAGGGACTGCCGCTGATACGCTACCGGACGCGGGATGTAACCTCAATCATAACTACCGGGAAATGCATTTGCGGCAGGACCTCGCTGCGCGTCAACCGGCTCAAAGGCAGAAATGATGATATGCTTAAAATAAAGGGCGTCAATTTTTATCCCCAGCAGCTTGAAAGCACCCTCATGAAGCACGCGGAAATTGGGAATCACTACCAGATAGTTCTTGAGAAGGCCAAAGGCCGGGACACCATGACGGTTATGATTGAAACTAAGGCAGAAGTGAACTCCAACCTGTCAAAGGAAATTGATACTGAAATCTATGACCGGCTCGGGTTTCATGTGGACAAACTTGATTTTCTGCCGGAAGGAACGCTGCCTCGAACCCCCGGTAAAGCAGTCCGGGTAGTAGACAAGCGCAGCTGAACAATTACCGGGAATTTTCCCAACACGTGTGCTGCTGTCCTGCTGCTGCAGAAATTCTCCCAGGCAGGGTAATACGCTATTTTAAATTTATGATAAAAGGTCTGATGTAGCTTTGCTAACTATCTGGCAAAGCTATTTCTTTTCTTGTCTTCCGCAAAACATTTTTATTCTTGCACTCTCGGGCATTTGTTGTATATTTAGCGCCACATTAAAAATGCGGGTTGAAATTCTACCATGTATCAGGAACACTTTTTTTTGCCGTTTAATTTTTGCGGGCTAAAGGATGAGCAGTCCGCGTGGGAGCAAGCGCGTGCTGTTATTATCCCGGTTCCCTATGATTTGACCACAACCTATATGCCGGGCACCCGCCACGGCCCTCATGCCATAATCAGGGCGTCAACCCAGCTTGAACTCTTTGATGATGAGATAGAGAAAGAGCCGGCATTGATAGGTATTCATACGCTGCCGGAGATTGAGGTGCTTACCTCAGGGCCGGCAGAAATGATAGACCGGGTTGAATCTGTTGCCGCGCGGGTGGCAGGCTCCGGCAAATTCCCGGTCATGCTGGGCGGCGAGCACAGTATCAGCCTGGGCATGGTACGGGCACTTATAAATGACCATCCTGACATGGGCGTGCTGCAGCTTGACGCTCATGCAGATCTGCGTGATAGTTATCAGGGGTCACGGTTTAACCACGCGTGTGTTGCCCGGCGCATTCAGGAACTGTGTCCGCTCATTCAGGCCGGCATTAGAAGCATCACCGCGGAGGAATGGTCTTTTCTTAATAACTCCCCGGTGACATCCTTTTTCGCCCGTAACATGCACGCACGGGATGAATGGCTGCCAAAGCTTATTGAAAAGCTGCCACAAAAAATATATATTACCATTGATCTGGATGTGTTTGATCCTTCGCAGATGCCCTCGGTGGGAACACCGGAGCCGGGAGGAATGAACTGGTATGACGTGCTTCATCTGCTGCGTGCGGTAGCTGCACAGCGAAAGATCGTCGGGTTTGATATCGTTGAATTGTGCCCGCAGCCGGCAAATCCGGGACCTGATTTTTTAGCTGCCAAGCTGTGCTACAAGCTTTTGGGATATATTCATTGCCAATAATTTTTAGATCATGAAAGGAGTCAGCAGTGGAGATGGTACCCAAAAAAGTATTTTTTACCAAGGGAGCCGGTATACACCGGGATGAGCTTCGTTCCTTTGAGCTTGCGCTTCGTGATGCAGGCATTGAAAAGCAGAACCTGGTATATGTCTCAAGCATCTTCCCCCCCGGGTGTAAAATCATCCCTAAATCCCAGGGGCTGACGAAACTGCTGCCCGGCTCCATTACCTATACGGTTATGAGCAGGTGCGCCAGCAATGAGCCGCGGCGCCTGATTGCCGCATCTGTGGGGTGCGCAGTGCCGACAGACAAGAAATGCTACGGCTATCTGTCTGAGTATCACGCCTTCGGCGTTACCGACAAGCAGGCTGGTGATTATGCTGAAGACCTTGCAGCCGCCATGCTTGCGTCAACCCTTGGTCTCGAGTTTGACGAGGATAAAAGCTGGGACGAAAACAAGGAAGTGTACCACTTAAGCAATAAAGTCGTCAGGTCCCTCAACGTTACCCAGTCTGCAATTGTCACCAAGAACGGCTACACCACCGTCGTTGCCGCCGCGGTGTTTTTGTTTTAACGGTACGCTTCACGTTTACCATTACATGGCATTAACAATTTTTATTACCTTATTTTATTGGAGGAACTGATGAAAAAACTTTTTACGCTCCTAGGTCTGAGCCTGCTCTGCACTTTTATCCTGTTACCCCTGTCCGGCTACACCTCACGGCTGGGTGCTGAAAGCACGCCGGCAAAGACCATAATCCTCCCCAGCTTTACCGAACTTGCAAAAAAGCTGACTCCGGTCGCCGTTAATATCAGCACCACGAAGATTGTTAAGGGGAGAAAATCCATGCGGCGGTTTGAACCGCCCGCAGGTGGCGAAGGGGATCCCTTTGGCGAAGATTTTTTCAGACATTTTTTCGGCGACATGCCGCAGCGCGATTACAAGCAGCAGAGCCTTGGCTCCGGATTTATTATTGATAAGGAAGGCTATATCCTTACTAATAATCATGTGGTGGCAGGCGCCGATGCAATCAAGGTTAAGCTTGCAAATGAAAAGGAGTTCGACGCAAAGATCATCGGCCGGGATGAAAAAACCGATATTGCGCTGATCAAAATAACCCATGCGCCCGGTGACCTGCCTGTTGCAGTACTGGGAGATTCTGATAAGCTTGAGGTCGGTGAATGGGTCATGGCTATCGGCAATCCATTTGGCCTGCAGGAAACGGTTACCGTCGGGGTGGTGAGTGCTAAATCAAGAGCAATAGGTGCCGGTCCCTATGACGACTTTATTCAGACTGATGCATCCATTAATCCCGGAAACAGCGGCGGCCCGCTTTTTAATCTTAACGCAGAAGTAGTGGGTATTAATACCGCAATCTATTCACCCAGCGGCGGCAATATCGGCATTGGCTTTGCCTCGCCCATTAATATGGCAAAGAAAATTGTTACACAGCTCAAAGATAAAGGCAAAGTCACCAGGGGCTGGCTCGGCGTCATAGTACAGGAGGTCACCCCTGAACTGGCCAAATCCTTTGGTATCAAGGAAGGCAAGGGAGCTCTGGTCGGGGATGCGGAAAAAGGCGGGCCGGCTGATGCTGCCGGTATCAAACAGGGCGATGTGATTATCTCGTTTGACGGAAAAGCAATAGCAAAGATGGGTGACCTTCCCATCATGGTTGCTGAAACAGCAGTGGGTAAACAGGTAACGGTAAAAATCATACGGGAAGGAAGTGAAAAAATCTACACGGTAAAGATCGGTGAACTCAAAGACAAAGAAGCCTCTGCAACTGCTGAAGAGGGAGAGTCAAATCTCGGGCTGTCTGTGGATGAAATAACGCCTGAAACAGCACGCCGGTATGGCCTGTCTGAAGAGGACGGCATTCTGGTAATGCAGGTTGAGCCGGGCAGCCCTGCGGATGAAGCTGGCATGAAACGGGGAGATATCATTAAGGAGGTTAACCGGAAGAAGGTTAAAACCATAGCCCAGTTCCAGAAATCAATTGAAAAAAGAAAATCCGGTGAAAGCATACTTATGCTGGTTAAAAGGGGGCGAAATTCTCTCTTTCTTACGGTCAAACCATAAGTGGTAACCGCGGTAAGACGGCCGCAACCATAGAATCCATTACAGCGGAAAGGAGCACATCATGAGCACCATCGTTCAAATTCAGGCACGGGAAATTCTTGATTCACGCGGCAATCCGACGGTAGAGGTTGATGTAATTCTTGAGTCAGGCGTCATGGGAAGGGCTGCGGTACCTTCCGGGGCATCAACCGGCGAGAAAGAAGCAATAGAGCTTCGCGACGGTGATAAGAAACGCTACCTGGGCAAGGGTGTTACCCACGCCGTGACTAATGTGAATGAAAAAATATTTCCTGAAGTTGTTGGCATGAATGTCTTTGACCAGGTCGACCTTGATAAAGCGCTCATAGATCTTGATGGCACTGAGAATAAAAATGTCCTGGGGGCAAATGCCATTCTCGGCGTGTCACTTGCCGCGGCGAAGGCTGCCGCCAATGAGCTGGGTATGCCCCTCTACCGCTACATCGGCGGAGTGAATGCAAAGCAGCTGCCGGTCCCCATGATGAACATACTCAATGGCGGAGCTCACGCAGACAATAATGTGGATATACAGGAATTCATGATTATGCCGGTAGGCGCCGGAAACTTTGCCGAAGCACTGAGGATGGGTGCGGAAGTCTTTCATAGTCTTAAAAATGTCTTGAAGCAGAAAGGCTTGAACACCGCGGTCGGCGATGAAGGAGGGTTTGCACCGAACCTGCAGTCCAATGAAGAAGCGCTGCAGGTTATCATGCAGGCCATTGAGAAAGCAGGCTATAAGCCCGGTGAGCAGATTGCTCTGGCAGTTGATTCCGCGGCCAGCTCTTTCTACGAGAAGGGAAAATATATTCTCAATGCGGAGTCCAAGCCTAAAAAAACATCCGAGGAAATGGTTGCCTTTTACGAAGCGCTGATTAAAAAATACCCCATAGTATCTATTGAAGACGGGCTTGACGAAAATGACTGGTCCGGATGGAAGCTGCTCACCGAGCGGCTCGGAAAAAAGGTGCAGATCGTTGGCGATGACCTGTTTGTCACCAATACCAAGCTTCTCCGGCAGGGCATTGAAAAGGGCATTGCCAATTCCATCCTGATAAAGCTGAATCAGATAGGAACGCTCACGGAAACCCTTGATACCATTGAGATGGCCAAAAAAGCCAAATATACTGCCATTGTATCACACCGCTCCGGCGAAACCGAGGACACGACCATCGCTGATCTGGTGGTTGCCTGCAATACCGGCCAGATTAAAACCGGTTCAGCA
>JAPLIX010000186.1 GCA_026388865.1 Pseudomonadota bacterium
ACGCATTTATATTTATGTTAATACAATGTTAGTGGACATCAATTCGAAAATGTTATTACCTGAAGCCAATACTGTTGCCCAAGAGGGCAATAAAAAAGGAGGGGGTAGGCCACGAGCATTCATTCCCGGCGTTGCGTTAAGTTCTTATATTCGAAAACATTTCGAGATTGTTTTTGTCTCCCTCATTCTGGCGGTCACATTTGTTATTCATTACCTGATACCACAGAAATTTGCATTTCTTGATTTTTACTTTCTCCCTATTATCCTGGGCGGCTATTATCTTGGGCGCCGCAACGCAGTGCTCGCAGCATTTTTAACCGTCCTGGTTATGTTTCTCTATATAATAATCTATCCGGACTCAGTTATGCCGGAAGCCAAGTCAATCTATTTTTATCTCCGTCTTGTCACGTGGGGCTGCTTTCTCATTCTTGCCGGTGCTATTGTGGGCGGGCTTCAAGAAAAACTGGTTATGGAGGTAGCTGTTACCCGACAGCTCAACCAGGAACTCAAATTCCAGCAGGGAGAACTGAATAACGCACATGCAGCACTTAAGGATTACAACGAAAACCTGGAATCTAAAGTCAGGCAGCGCACTGAAGAGCTTGACCGCGCTAATAATTCATTGCGTGAATACAGCGAGAATCTGGAGGTGATGGTCAAGCAGAGAACCGAGGAGCTTGAAAAATCAAAAGAGGCAATAGAATCGTTAAAAGGCAAAGTGGAGATGGCCCTCTATTCAACCATGGATTCTTCGGTGGTGAAATTACTTATCGAAGGGCGGCTGCGGAATGAAAAGCGCAATGTCAGCATCCTCTTTTCTGATTTGGTTGGTTTTACCACCTACTCAGAGGTAAATCCTCCTGAAATAGTTATCCGTGATATCAATCGCTACTTTGCGGATATGGAACCGGTACTCAGCACGTATAACGGCCATATTGACCACTACATGGGGGACGGTATCATGAGCGAGTTTGGCGCTCCGCTGGATTATTCAATGTATCGTCTGATGGCGGTGCTGGCTGCGATTAAAATGCAGGAGAAAATGGCCAGGATGGAGTATCCCTGGCAGATGCGAATCGGTGTAGCCTCGGGAACTACTATTATAGGCTTGGTTGGCAGCAAGCGTCAGTCATATACCGCAATTGGCGATGTGGTCAACATAAGCGCCCGGTTGCAGAAAGCCTGCGCACCGGGGCAGGTTTTAATTGATCGCTACACCTACGAAACAGTAAGCAGGTTTATCAATGCCCGTAAAAAGCGTGATGTGTCTACCCGGGATGTTATCAATATAGAGAAAGAGCTGCACCTTGAGGAGTTGCATGCAAAGGCTGCAGCAGAGCCGGATAACCCCGAGCACTATTATTGTATTGGCAAAATTCATCTGGAAATTAATGAGCCGGTTGAAGCCCTGCAATATTTTGAACGTGCTATGCAGCTTGATCCGAGTAATGCAAAAGTCAAACTCTCGTATGCTGAAGCGAGCATAAAAATCCGTGAGCAGGATTCAATCAATATCAAGGGGAGACGGCAGCGGATAGAGGCCTACGAGGTTACGAGCATTAAGGATCCCCTTGAGGACCGCAGTAAGGTTTCCCAGCGTTTTGCAGAACAGTACCGCCCGGTTGCGGACCGTATCCAGATACCGGAGGATGTCCTGCTGCCGGTGGAAGCCCTTGACGGCAGCATTGGTCATGGCAAAATGGTGGCGATTTTCGCATATGCGATAGCCGGCTATTTAGGCTTGTCTGACAAGGATAAAACTGATATCCTGCATGCCGGCTATATAGCAGACATTGGCAAAGAGATAGTTCCCCATCATTTGCTGAACCGGATGGGAACGTTGACCCCCCGCGAGATGGACCTCATTAAGGAACATTCTGTTGAGGGAGCCAACTCCCAGCGAAAAATGGGCTATGAAAATGAGTATATGCTGAAGATTGTCCGGCACAGTCATGAACATTTTAATGGTACCGGCTATCCCGACGGAATCAGAGGGGATGCAATTCCCCTGGGCTCAAGAATTATTGCTGTAGCTGATGCATATGATGCCCTCATATCATGGAGGCCCTACCGGGATCCCTGGGAGCGTTCTGTTGCGCTGGATGAGATAGTCAGGGAAACTGAATCAGGAATCTACGACCCGACGGTTGTCGCGGCACTCATTAACATACTTGCCTGAACAGCGCCCGGCTTCCAGCTCTTCTGCCCTTGCCTGCACATGCACATTTCCTGCAGCTTAATTTCTGCATGTTGCGGGTAACCTTTCCTGCCCTGATTCCATATGCGGTTTGGGTTTCATATTTCAATTAGCGGCGGATTTGCAAAAATCATAGACCGGGCACTGACAAAACAATGCCAGACCATACAGTTTTTTTCCCGCAACCCCCGCGGCTGGGCTTATAAAGAGCTTGATGCCGTACACGCGCAAGCCTTCAGAGAATCCCTCGCTGCAACCGGCATTGCGCCGGTATTTATCCATTTGCCCTATCTTCCCAACCTGGCTTCATCAGATGATCAACTGTTTAAGCGCTCTGTCAATGCCCTGAGTGAAGAACTCAGGAGAGCAGAGGCATTGCAGGCTTCCGCTGTTATCGCCCACGCAGGTCACCGGGGTATCCGGTCTGAAGATGAAGCAGATGAACGCGTAAGCAGTGCTATTAATATGGCCTTTGCGATGGCTCCCAATAGCGTTAAGGTGCTCCTGGAAAATACCGCAGGGCAGGGGACTGAAATTGGCTATACCTTACGTCAGCTGCGCCATATTGTACGCGGAGTGAGTGACGGGAGTCGTATTGGAATATGTCTTGATACCGCCCATGCCTTTGCGGCCGGATATGATCTCTCCACTAAACCGGGGCTTGAAACAATGCTGGATGAATTTCAATCCCACCTGGGTCTTGAAAAACTGCAGCTTCTGCATCTCAATGACTCAAAGGCGCCGCTGGGGTCACATGCTGACCGGCACTGGCATATTGGAGAAGGTTTCATCGGCCGCCCCGGTTTCCGCCGCATCGTCAACCATCCGGTGCTGCAGCCCTTGCCAGGGATTATGGAAACTCCCCGAAAGACAGACAGAGAGGATTTTAACAATATGAGCGTTATCCGGAAACTTTCGCACTACTGACCGCGCCTGAGAGTATCCGCCCATCTGTCCCGCCGCACTTCACCTGCGCAGCACCGGTTACCCTTGCCGGTCACACGCAATCCTGCCATAGACAATATTCTCCGGACAGCTTTATTATGGTTAAAGATTAGTTTGCAATGTGTCAGAATAATATTATATAGAAGTAGGCACATGACAAAACGACTCATCTGATTATGAAAACACTGCGCACCATAGTCCTGATACTAATAGCCGCGGCACTGTTCCTGGCGGTCATAGTGGTATTGTATGCACAAATAACCCTCACGCCGCTGAAAGTGCGACAGACCTTTGTTGCCGAGATTGCCCAGTATTTGCAGCGGGAGATTTCCTTTGGCAGTGTCCAGATCAGCCTCTTTGACGGCATCCGGCTGAAAGATGTGGTGCTGCACAAATCATTTCCCTGGGAAGAAGATGATGTTCTGATGTGTCCTGATGTAACGGTAAACATACGGTTGCTGCCGTTGCTGTTAAACAAGCTGTTCATCAAGGGGATCGTCCTGTATAGCCCGCAGGTTCGTTTTTATCAGCGCGACATAGGCCAGTATATCAGCCTGTCGGGACAGCTGAGTAAACGAAACGACGTCC
>JAPLIX010000091.1 GCA_026388865.1 Pseudomonadota bacterium
AGGTTCTTCAAGCGCTCCTGCGCCATTTTATCAATATCTTTTGCCTTGTTGATGGGCTTCTTGATTGCCACCGCTGCTTCGCGGCCGGTCTGCTCGGTAAATTTATCAATGCTCCCCTTCTCCGGCTCCGCTTCCTTTGCCCGCGAGCAGCCGGAGCAGATACAGGATATAAGGCAGAAAAGCAGCAGTGCCGGTAACAACAGTTTTTTCATAACAGCCTCCTGTTTAAAGATATATAGGTAAATGGGTGGATCGGGATTTGACCTGTTACTTTTCACTTTTCACATTCCTGTAATCACCCGTCCTCCGTAGCACTTATAAATGTTGTCAGTCCAAATTTAAACTTTTACGTAGTAATCACCAATACGCTTGTTTTTTTAACACTGCGGAGGGTGGACGAGTCACTACTTCCCTTCCGCCTTCTGCACTTTCTCTGTGCCTTTGTGCCTTATGCCTTTGTGCCTGGTCTTTCTTCCTTCTTTCCTCATCACTTTTCTCCCTGTCACGAACTTCGAGTCACGAGTCCCTAATCCCCAGTCCGTAATCATTCCCGATATCCTCTATCTGTTCATGGACTTGCGTCCATTCTTCATACAGAGTTTCTATTCGGGGGGTTATTTCCCGGTACTCAATATTCATTGAGCGGGCCAGCTCCTCGTTCTCATAAGTCTTATGATCAGCAAGCGCTGCTTCGATCTCGGCCTTGCGCTGCTCGGTACGGGTAATTTCTTCTTCTATATTTTCCAGGACAGCGTTCAGCGGCTTAAGCCTCTGGTAGCGATCCTGCCGCTTTTCTGCCTCGTCGCGCTTGCGCAGCTTTTCACGATGAAACGGCGATTTTTTCTGCACCGCGTGCCCGGCCGGGTCGCGCAGCTGAAAGGTATCCTGCTGCGCTGCATGGAGCTTCTCCAGATAGGTTCCAACCGTGCCCGGCATCACGCACACCTGTCCATCTTTAATATCGACTATCTTAGTGATAAGCGGCTCCAGGAAATCACGGTCATGGGAAACGATGACGTAAGAGCCGGAAAAGTTATCCAGCGCCTGCTGCAGCACTGCCTTGGAGGCCACGTCAAGGTGGTTGGTCGGCTCATCAAGGATGAGAAAATTTGCTTTCATAAGAAGCATCTTGGCAAGAGCGAGGCGGCTTTTTTCTCCGCCTGACAGCACCGCAACTTTTTTAAAAACATCATTCCCGGGAAACAGAAACAGCCCCAGCAAAGACCGCAGGCGCGTGACGCTCTCCGCAGGCGCCAGCTCCTGAAGTGTCTGGAGAGCCGTTTTCTGCCCGTCCAGGTCCTCTGCCTGGTGCTGGGCAAAATAGGAGATGCTGACATTGTGCCCGGGGATGCGCTGGCCGGTCTGAAACAGCTCAAGCCCTGCCATAATGCGCGCCAGGGTTGATTTTCCGGAGCCATTGACGCCCAGCATGGCAATGCGATCGCCGCGGTCAATTTTGAGTGATACACCTTGAAGAACGCTCACGCTTCCATACGCCTTGCCAAGATCTTTCAGTTCCATAACAACACGGCCCGGGGCTGCAGGCTGGGGAAAGTTGAAATCAATCTCCTGCTCCTCACGTTCTACGGCAACGTGCTCCATCTTGTCAAGCATCCGCAGCCGGCTCTGCACCTGGCGCGCTTTGGTCGCCTTATAGCGGAACCGCTCCACAAAGGCCATGGTCTGCTTTATCAGCCGCTGCTGATTGTCGTAAGCTGATTCAGCCGCTGCCAGGCGCTGGGATTTCTGCTTGAGATAGGCTGCGTAATTGCCGCTGTATTCCACAAGCCTGCCCAGAGATACCTCAAGAGTCCGTGCAACCAGGTTATCCAGAAAACGGCTGTCATGGGATATGATGATAACCGAGCCGTCATAGCTCTGCAAATAGGATTCAAGCCATTCCAGGGATTCAAGGTCCAGATGGTTGGTGGGCTCATCAAGCAGCAGCATGGTGGGCTCCCGGAGCAGCAGCTTTGCCAGCTCGATGCGCATCTGCCAGCCGCCGCTGAACTCGTCGGTCATGCGCGCAAAATCACGCTCGGAAAATCCCAGGCCCGAGAGAATCTGTTTGCAGCGCGCTTCGATGCTGTAGCCCTGGCGGTGCTCAAGATGGTGCTGCAGCTTTCCCATCTCCTCGAGCAGCGTGTGCATCTCAGGAGACGCGGGGTCCCCGTTTTCCGTCAGGACCTCGAGCTCTTTGTTGATGGCATCGATTCTTCTGTGCAGAAGCAGCACATCGTCAAACGCGGTCGCCGCTTCATCAAGGAGGGTTTTGCCCTGGTGATAAATCCCGTCCTGCGGCAGGTAGGCGGCGGTGTTTGAGCGTGACTGTGTCACTGCGCCGCTGTCCGGCTCAAGCTGCCCCACCATGATTTTCATCAGCGTGGATTTGCCGGTTCCATTAGCTCCCACAATGGCAACGCGCTCCCGGTCGCCAAAGTGGAGGGTCACATCCTTAAAGAGATATTGCCCGCTGTAGTGCTTGGCTATATTGTTTAATGAAATCAA
>JAPLIX010000108.1 GCA_026388865.1 Pseudomonadota bacterium
AAATAGAGCCAATTGCAAAAGTCTTTAAAAAATGGGATTGCTTCACCCCGCAAGCACGGGATTCGCAATGACCCCTCAACACAGTCATTGCGAGGCAGACGAAGTCAGCCGAAGCAATCTCAATAAATTTTTGTTTATAGTAGAAAATTGCAAAATATAGTTAAAATATTTCTTGACAATATGTTGTGGTTTTATATATAGGGTTTTATAATGTTAAGTAGGCATATTTAAGGTTCTATGGATCATCTTGATACTTATGTGACTATTCGTGAAGCAGCTAAGATGCTGGGCGTGTGCGAGGCAACGCTCAGGCGCTGGGACAAACTGGGAAAGCTCAAAGCAGTGCGGCATCCCATCAATGGCTATCGCCTTTATAAAGTCGATAGCCTGAAAACTTTGATACGCACGGCAACGAGTCATGGGTAACCCGCCTTCGTCCCGATTTCGCTACGGCGCGGCAAGCAGGCAATAGGCGGATGAGTAAGGTGGAAAGTGAAAAATAGAAATACCATATAGTAAGTAGTCCCTTGGTTGTTATTTTCGTGTTTTTTTGGCAAGAAAAATTCGAAATACGAATATCGAAACACGAAACAAATACAAAATTCCAATGCTGAATGATCAAAAGAGCAGGTAATCCTCCTCTTTGTTTTGTATTTTGGTTCTTGGAATTTGTTTAGGATTTCGTGCTTCGGATTTAGAAATTATACTACACGCGTAAAAATTGTTGGTTCCGGCTTGTCCGTGTTAGGTATAACGATACATATAGACTGAGATTTATTGCATGGCTGCTAAACTGTTTTCATTTTCAAAAAAAGCTGCGCACTCGATAGGGATCGAGCTCGGCGGGCATACCATAAAGATGATTGAGACCCTCGGGGCTGGCGGGAGGGTGCAGCTGTTAACGTATGGTATCGTTGAAATTCCATCCGCAAAACAGGGCAAAGCATCCCGGGATGCAGCTGTCATTGCACCGCTGATTAAAGAGCTGCTGGCTCGCTGCAGCAGCTCCTCCGCAGACATTTATTTTTCCGTTTCCGGCCCCTCGTTCAGCCTGCAGCGCATAAAACTGCCTCCCATGCCCGAACAGGAGATACTTGCTGCGATACGCTGGCAGGGAAAAAAATATTTCCCCTTTTCTCTGGACGAGGCCCGGGTCGTCTATAAAAAAATTGCCGGTATCTCTGCTGAAACCAGTGACCTTGAGCTTATAACCGCAGCAGTGCTGAATAAGTTCATGGACCAGGAGCTTTCTTTGCTGGAGCAGGCCGGTTATTCAGCAGCGGGAATTGATGCCGTTCCCTTTGCCCTGCAGTACGCCTTTCAGCTTATCGGTGACCAGTATCATGACAAGACGGTTGCCGTGCTTGATATCGGCGCTGAAGGGACAACCATTGCCATTCTCAGGAATGGAGAACTGCAATTTGCCCGCGAGATCACAACCGGCGGCAATGATTTTACCCGGGCTCTCATGGAGCCGGTCGCGGTCGAAGGAAAACACTTTGCCTTAACCTTTGAAGAGGCTGAAGCAATCAAAAAAAAATACGGCATTCCCATGGGCGGCGGCCTGGAGGTAACCCCGGAAGGGCTGCCCCTGTCAAGAATTATGTTTATAATCCGTCCGGTGCTTGAGCGGCTCAGCACAGAAGCGCTCCGGTCGTTTGATTTTTATAAAGCCAAGGCGCGGGAGAAGCGCATCGATAAAATTTTTATCTGCGGCGGCGGTGCCGGTTTTAAAAATCTTGCAGCATTTATCTCCAGCGGGCTGGGCATCGACGGCACTCTCTTTGACCCGTTTGGCGCGCTCCTTCTTCCAGGTCATCTGCAAAACGACAGTACGTTTCAGCAGCATAAATCCCGCCTCTCAGTGGCGCTGGGTTTGTCGGCGGGGCGCTGCAGGGATATAAATTTTCTTCCGCCGCAGCCCGGTATTCTGGAAACGGTTCAGCTCCGCACCTGGATTCCGCTGCTTGTTTTTATTCTATTCTTCTCCTCCCTCGCGACAATGTATCTGTATTCATACCGCTCGGTTGCAGTTTCCCGGGAAGAGCTGCGAAGCAAAGAGTCCCAGCTATCCTCTTTGATGTCCTATATGCAGGAGACGATTCGTCTTAATGAAAAAAAAGAAAATTTAAAACAGCGGCTCTCCCAGGTGCCTGACTTTTCTTTTGAGCAGCCTCAGTTCTCGGAAATCCTCAGTTCTCTCACGCGCACCCTGCCGGATAATACGGTGCTGCAGAGCATCATGCTGGAAAAGGATGCTGCCAAAGCTCCTGCCGCAGCACCAGCTACAGCTGATAAGGAATTGGTCATGAAGCTCCGGCTGGAGGGGATTGTGTTTGGCGATGATTCCAAGGTGCTGGCAACCCTGGTACAGATAACCAACAGTTTGGAAAAGAGCCCGTGTTTTCAGAAGGTGATGCTGGTTTCATCAGAAAAGACCGCTGATTTCGGCATGCCGGCGGCCCGTTTTGTGTTCTCGTGTCCGCTTAGAGAATGAAGATTAAACTATCACCGCGCGAAACAATCATCTCGCTCACTGCATTGCTGGTGGCGCTGTATTTCATATTTGATTTTTTCCTCTACAGCCCGAAACTGAAGGAGCAGTCATCGCTGAAAACAGGGATATCATCACTTGACCAGAAACTGCAGGAGACCACAGCGTTTTTAACGGGCGGCACGCAGGTCGCTGCCGACATCAGCAGGCTGGAGAAAAAGCTTTCTTTTTATGAGGAGAAATTTTCAACCAGAGAAAGTTTTGTCCAGTTTCTGGAACAGCTCGCGCTCCAGTGTCAAAAACTCAATATGGAAATTATTTCCCTCAAACCAACAGAAGATCAGACGGTAACGGCCGACGCCACCCATGCCCAATACCGGCAGGTTTCAATCGATATACAGCTGCACAGCGATTTCCATACCATGGTGCGCTTCATGCGAGCCATGGAGCAGCTTCCAATTTTCACGATCGTCAATCAACTTGAGATACGAAGAGATGAAAAAATGCCGGTGGTTACCTGCCATCTGGTATTAAAAACACTTATTTCTTGAAATAAAATCAGGTTTTCATGGAAACAGTACCATGACGCTGAAACAGGAAAATTCAATAATTCTTGGAATCTTCACCGCGCTGTTTGTGATACTGGTGAGCATCAGCATTTTCACCATTCCCCTGAAAAGTAAGCTCGGTTTTTCAGCTCCCCCGCAGATCGGCGCTATGCAGGCAATGCAGGGCATTCATGAAAAGAAACGGGTGAATGCCCGCCCTCCGGGTTTTCAGCCCGTGGAGAAATTAACGGTCAGTGGATGGGGCAGGGACCCGTTTGCCTCTTCCTGGCTGAACGAGAGCAGCCCGGCCGCGACGGCTACTGCCGCCATGAGCGATGAGGGGCTTACGGTGACCCTTATTTTGATGAGTGAAACAAAAAGAATAGTCGCTATTAACCATAAGATTTACCAGGAAGGCGACATGGTCAGGGGCGAGAAAGTAGTAGCCATCAAGCGCGATGCCGTGGTCCTGGAAAAGAACGGAACGCAGCGCTTATTGCCCTTGCCGAAGAGCGTTGTTCAATTTTGAAGAAGAACACCATGGTGCTGTAAAAAGTTCTATGAAAACAGGGTAAGAATATGAACCACAGAGGACACCGAGCAATACTTTGTGTTCTTAAAAAGATTGCAATCGCATGAGCGACCCCCTCTGACTCCCCCTTGGAATAAAGGGAATATGTAAGAATCTACGCATCCAAAGATATTTGAAATTTCTGTAGGAGCGCATTTATGCGCGCCTGTCGTGAGCGCAGTCGAAAGGATGGTTTCGCGGCTAAAGCCGCTCCTACAGCATAAACCCATAAACTCAATGTTCTGTGGTTAATTTTTGACAATACGAAAACAATGTAGAGGAGACGTAACAATGGGGAACCCACAAAGCACCCCGCGATTACCTGCACAAACATTATTGAATATATGGCAGCAGCGTACCGGAATCATTATTTTTTCAGTGCTCATTCTTTTTGTCTGCAGCTGCGTGACACCCCCCAAGAAAGCCGCGAAGCCTTCCCCGCCGGCGCGCAAAGCTGAAACGCCAAAGCCTGAGCTCAAGGAAATAGTGATGCCGCAGAAAGGGGCAACCCTGGTTTCTTCGCAGAAAACCTACACCCTGCAGATGCGGGATGCAGACATTCAGGACCTGCTGCTGGCCTTTTCCCGGGAAATTAATGCCAATATTGTCGTGGACCCGAAAATTTCCGGCAGGGTTACTATTGATCTGAAAGGGGTTACCCTGGAGCAGGTGCTTGATGTGGTCTGCGGCCAGTTGAATCTCGAATATAAACGCGAGGGCAATTTAATCAAGGTGTTTAAACCGTCCTTAGACACACGCATTTTTTTTCTTGACTATATTACCACCGTGAGAAAAGGCAAAGGGCTCGCTTCCGGCGGCGTTGGCGGAAGATCTTCATCAGGAACACAAGGTTCAGGTTCTGGAACCAGCGCTGGCTCCACCAGCGGCAGCGAGCAGACCAGTGCCGGCTACAGCGAGGTGACCACTGCGGATGAATCTGATCTGTGGAAGGACATAGACAAGGGGCTCCAGAGCCTCAAATCAACGGATGGGGTGATTATAGTCCATAAAACATCCAATACCGTACTGGTGAAAGACTATCCGGCACAAATACGAAAGATTGCAGAGTACCTGGAACTGGTGACCGGATCTGTGCAGCGGCAGGTACTGATTGAGGCGCAAATTATTGAAGTGTATCTCGATAACACGTTTAAGGCGGGTATTGACTGGGGGTATATACAGAGTTTGCCGCAGATGAGTAATTTATCCTGGGGTCTTGCAACCAATGGCGCAAGCCCCTGGTTGGGATACCCCGGCTCAACCAACACCAATCAGGGATCGAGCGGCAGCTCCGGAACCGGCAGCCAAACTCAGCCTATTCCGGGCGATTGGAAGGTAAAGCCATTCGGCGGTATTTTCCGCATCGGCGGGCCTGACCAGATTGTGGCGCTTAATGATATTATTGAAGCTCTTTCCACGCAGGGCGATGTGAATATTATCTCCAGCCCGAAAATTTCAACCCTCAACAATCAGCCGGCAATCATCAAGGTTGCCCGGGAAGACCCTTATTTCCAGACCACGCGCCAGACCGTATATGGTGAATCAAACACCACCACGGAGGTCAATTTTATAAGTATCGGCGTGGTTCTGGCGGTAACACCCCAGATAGGCTCGGACGGCATTATTACCCTCACTATTCATCCCAGTGTTACTGATAAGGTGGGAGAGGCAACATCAGTGCAGGGTGACAAGGTGCCGATTGTTGATGTGCGTGAGACAGACACGGTGGTGCGTGTCAATGATCGGCAGACCATTCTTTTTGCCGGCTTGATGCAGAACAAAGTGACGGAAGATGTAATAGCGGTTCCCCTGGTGAGTGAAATCCCGTGGCTCGGCTATCTGTTCAAGCATACCTCCCGCGAGGTGCGGAAAACAGAGCTGGTGATTATGCTCACCCCCAAGGTTGTTACCAGCGAGAATATGCGCGAGTTAGCAGCTCCGGAGCAGCAGCGGCTTGAAAAATGAAAAAAGGAAACTTCGCATTAGCGATTTTGTATTAAGGGAACGTCTAATAAATCTTAACCAAAGATATTTGAAATTTGTGTCGCAATATAATCTTAAGACTAATTTTTTGCAAAAATGGAAAGAAAAATAAAAAATCTGGAACTCAAGAAATCAGGAAATATTTGTTTTTACCTTTGTGAGTTCCTGAGTTCCAAATTCAATCTTCTTTGTTTTTTTTAGTCTTTGCGCTTAACTTTGGTTCCGGCTTGTCCGGGTTAGGGATTATTAGAGGTTCTCTTAAGCAGTGACGGATGGTTAGCGTGCAGTGCTGAAAACTTCAACTCCTTAACTCCGCAACTCTCAAACTCTTTAAGGGTGACTGTTCATGTACATGCAATTTTATGGCCTCAGTGAACGGCCCTTTTCCAACGTCCCGGATACCACCTTTCTGTTCAAAAGCAGACAATACCTCGATGCCTATAATCAGCTTCTCTACGGGGTCCATGCAAAACAGGGCTTCATGGCCCTGGTAGGAGATGTGGGCACGGGCAAAACGACGCTGTGCCGGTCGCTCCTCCACGCGCTGGAGGGCAAGATGGAGACGGCCCTTATTTTCAACCCGCCGGATACCTCCATCGCACTGCTCAGGACCATATTGCAGGATCTGGGGCAGCAGGCTTCCGGCACATCAAAACAGGAATTTCTGGACAGCCTCAATACCTATCTGCTGCAAAGCTCTGCTCAGGGCCGGGGGGTGGTTATTATTATCGAAGAAGCCCAGAACCTTTCTTCTGAGGTTCTGGAAGAAATACGGCTGCTCTCAAACCTGGAAACCGAAAAAGAAAAGCTGCTGCAGATTATTCTCTCCGGCCAGCCGGAACTGCTTAAAAAACTGTCGAAAACAACCCTGAGGCAGCTGTACCAGCGCATTGCGGTATGGGCTTATTTGAAGCCCCTCAGCAGAAAAGATGTCAGTCATTACATCTACCACCGTCTGGTGAAAGCCGGGGCCAACGGCAGCATTACCTTTGCGTGGGACGCCTTGCAGAATATCTCCCGCGCTTCCGGCGGCATCCCGCGCACCATTAACCTTATCTGTGACAAGGCGCTGCTTGCCGGGTATGTTGCGCAGAAAAAAAAGATTACCCGGCGGATGGTGAAAGAGGCGGTAAAAAATTCTTCCGGGGATCACACCGCAGAATTTGCCGTACGGTCCAGCCCCTTCTATGCACTCATCCTGGGGATCTGCATCAGCGTATTCCTGCTGGGAATAGTGCTGCCGCAGGACGGGGTGTTTCTGCAGCGTCTGCTTCGGCCCGTCGCACTGGATGATCACGCGGGGATGCGTTATGCGCGGGCAAAGATGCCCGAAGCGCTGCTCTCACCAGCACCCCCGGCGGCTGCCCAAAAAACGGCGCCCGCGGCAGTCCCCGTGGCGGAAACGATTGTCAAACAGGTGAGTGCTCCCCGCCGCGGCGCGTTTGACGGCGAGGGTGTACTGCGCCAGGACCAGGCCGGTGAATGCCCACCGGAGGCGCTTGCGACGCTGCTCGTGCTCTGGAATGTGCCGCAGGACGTGCTGACGAGGGAAATGCAAAAAC
>JAPLIX010000161.1 GCA_026388865.1 Pseudomonadota bacterium
TCCTGCGTGCTGAATGATGAAGATGTGGAAGAAAATCTTATCGTTAAAGTACTGCCCCACACGATTGACGAGGAGACGGTGCATGAAATTAATGAGAATGTTACCCGCGTTGCCGCTGCATTGCTTACCGTTATCAAATTTTCAGAACATCTATTGTTCGAAAAAAAAATCACTGATAAAAATATAGAAAAACTCATACCGGCAAAAATCAATGAAGACATCCTGCGTCATATCGAAGCTAAAATGCACAGCCTGCAGTCAATGTATGATACCTATATTCATAAAACGCCGGCTGAATTGAAGGACGAGTCGCTGAAAAGTTTACGCGGCTATATTTCCATTACCCTCCATTTCCTGGAAATCGCCCAGGGCCTCTGTCATTTTGTTGAACGGCATGAAACCAAAGTGCGGGCTGAAAGCACCATGAAGCGCATTGAAAAAATTGTCAGCAGAAAAGAAGTGCTCAATACTATTATTAATTTTGCTCTTTATTACTACACACTGTTTATAAAAGACGGTATGACTCTGGCTGAATCTATTGTCACAAAATATACCGTTGTTGATTCCATCACTCTTAATGTACCCCAGGGACTTGGCTTTCATCTTAGACCATCAACCCTTGTGGCTAAAGCAGTAAATAACTACGGCACTAAAACAACCATGGTAGTAAGCAACAAAGAGTTCGATGCCGCGAGTGTCATTGACCTGATGTGGGCTGCTGGAATCATAAAAAAGGAGGGTATCACGGCAGTTGAGTTCCGTGGAGATAAAAAAACACTCCACGATCTCAA
Source organism: Pseudomonadota bacterium (assembly GCA_026388865.1). Lineage (GTDB taxonomy): Bacteria > Desulfobacterota > WTBG01 > CAIYCZ01 > CAIYCZ01 > JAPLIX01. The sequence goes on from JAPLIX010000161.1 coordinate 792, forward strand.
GCTGCTGGCTGAGGTAAATTATGGCGAGGATACCATGGGCAGAAGTGTTCCTCTGCCGGATGAGATCGCGTATCTCAGGTAAAGAAGTTTTTCGCTGCCATAAGAAATAACCAGTCGCAGATAAAGACTGCTAAGGCGCGAACAGAACCATATCCATATAAGTAGACCTATGGCTCTGTCCGCTTGAAAATCACATGTAATTTGTTTATTGCGGGAATGCTTTTCTAAACGACTCCAGATTTTCCCGATAAAGCCAATTCTTTTGATTAAGAGAGGCAGCTTTTTCAAAAAATGGCTGTGCCAGTTTTGGCTGAGATTTGATATCGGGATGCATATAAAACCTTCCAAACCAGAACTGACCTTCAGCATGATTCGGGTCAAGTTCAATCACCTTCTTAAAGTAGTTGATTGCATTTCGCGGATTGCCGCCCATCTTGGGTGATCTGCCGACCTCCTTTATGGCATAAGCCAGCACTGCAGTAGGATTATTTTGTCCTTTTTCCAGGGTCTTCTTGTTTATTTCCAGAAGACCTTTCATATGAGGAAGCGCTGTAAGCATACTACAGTGCCGTATCTTACGGTAGATAATGAGGGAGTAGTATGGTAACACCTTTGGCGAGTCAGAACTTAACCCATCCGCCTTTTTAATGAGGTCCAGAGCTCTATTAATCAGGTCCTCCCCTTTTTTCCACGACTCCTTATCCTCTGCATACTTATCCCCTTCTACCCAGTATTGCTTTAAAGTGTTAGACTTTTCGTCGCAGAGAAGAGAGAAGCGGTAATAGAACCTGGCCAAGGTCACACAACCATCTGCGTCCTTATCGCTTGCTTTTGATTTTATTTCCTGTTCAAACTGATTGAATGCTTGAGGATCACCCTGATCCCAAAGTTCTTCTATTTTATTCTCTATATCGCTCATAAGCCCTCCTTTGATCAGTCGGTGCTTTTAAAACGCCAACAGTTCAAAAGGCACAGACTGATATTTTATATTTGTTATCTGGAAGTGCTCAATTTTTAGAAATATTTTAAAGTCTTGCGAGGGCCTCTTTCGTAAGCTCGACATAGGCCTTTATAACTAATGGATCATAATTCCATCCCCCTAAACATACTATCTCTAAATTTGGATCCACCAGGGCAGATTTTGATTTGGTCGGTATATCGTAATTTACATGCATACAGTCAGTGGAGCCAAAGCTTGTCATCACTATTACTTTCTCTAAATTTTTATCTGCCAGCTTTTCAACTGCTTCAGGTAATTCCGGGTGGGTAAACTCATTGAATCCCTGGACAATGTTGTCCCAGACAAAACCTTTCTCAATCAGACCCTTTTTTACACAGGCACAAAAAGCTATTTCCTGTTCCTTGCATCTGGTATTTTCAAGGCACAATCTGGTCCATTCATCCGGCTCTCCATGTGACGCAAGCACAACTCCCACCTTATTCAGCGGTGTTTTCCCTGCCGTCTGAGCAATTTTGTCTATCACAAATTTCGTTGGTTCAGGCCGGTAAAAAAGCGGCTTACTCATTACCCACTTCACCCCTTGTTTATCAAGTTCTATTGCTTCGATTTTATTCCATACTTCACCGGTATGGGTAGAATCGGTCTGCAGCATGGGAATAAATGCTATTTTTTTAATTCCGTCTTTTGCCATGTCCTTGGCAACATCGGTAAATAACGGGCCGATAAATTCATTGAAGCCAATTCTCACATCGTAGCCAGCGAAATCCTTAGCCAGCATCTTACACTGCTTTCTGCATACTTCAGCATGGAGGGATTTACCACCCATCGCTTCATACTTGTCTTTAATTTCCATAAGCATCACAGGGAATGCGTCATCAGGTGGAACTTCAAGTCCGGTTTGCCTGAACTCTTCAAACATCTCATGAAGCCCTTCACGCCACACTTCTTCTTCAAATACTTCAGGCTCACCATGGCCGATCATTAAAATCCCAATTTTCGCATCATTACCTTTTTTTGCTCTTGCCATAACGTATCCTCCTTGATAGTGGTTTTTAGTTTCAATGCATTAGGATAATAATGCAATTTAGATTTTTTGAAATATTTTCGTTGCAGTTTCTAAAGCGTTTACAAGATCGCTTTGTTCCTGTTCTGTTAACCTGTCCAGAAGCCCCTTAACTTCCAGCACTCTTCTTGACATAAAATCGTAGCGCAGTTTTTTCCCTTTTTTTGTGAGGGCAACTCGAACAATTCTGCCATCTTTATTATCACGTTGTTTCTTTACTATTTTTTTCTTTTCCAGGCGGTTTATAATAGCAGTAATATTGGGTAGAGGAAGGTGAACAAGATTACTTATCTCACTTACTGAATACTCGCGATTGTCATCAATGAATGCTGCAAGGCCCTTTAACTCTAAAAATGAAATATCATCTTTTTTATCAATGATGCTATTCGTAGTTCGTCGGAAATACTCCGCAAAGAACTTTCTCATAGCCATCATTTGTCTTTCTATGTTTTTATATTTCTCAATCGTATCAGTCATAACCTACCATTGTTTTATAATATATATTACATATATAATTACTTATGTAAGTACATTACTAATAGATTTCCTGTCAAGAGATTTATTAAAGTACGTTTTCATCATTGGATATATACTTGAAGATAGTGGTCAATTCTCCATTTCAAATTGTTTTATTTTTTACCGGGAAATCCCATCTTCTTGCGCTCCTCAGATGCTTCTGCCATACTCCCCCGCGCATCTATAAGCTTCTCCATAATATCCGGACGCTCTTCTGATATTTTAATCATCCCGTCTCCGCCATATATCTCGCCGAGCATATGGAACAGATAGTGGAAATCCATGGTCTGTCGAAAGACCTTCCCCGGCAGCTCAGCCAGATAATCAAGGTCTTCGGTTGCAAGAAACTTCTGCAGCTCAATGGCTACCATCTTTCTGTTGCCATGCGGCTGATAAAAATTGGTTGCATACCATTCAAGATAGCTCTGCACTCCTTCACGATTCGGTTTTCCACCATTTAAAGCCAGAGTAACAGCGTTCGCCGCCTTCCATCCAAAGCACATCGCCGAGGGGATGCTTACCTCCTGTATCCAGGTGGCATCAGACACCAGTATAACATTATCTTTAAACGGGTCTTCTAAGGCTTTGTAAACATTTACAATACAGCCGGTAAGTCCCTTTTTAAACCAGGGTGAAAAGATGGGCGATTCCTTAATAAACCATTGCATGGTTGCATGCAGGTCTACTGATGGGTCATGGGTGAGATGCCCGATGTGATTGACCCCTTTTTCAAAATAAGGGAGTATGCTGTAGAAGCCATGCTGGGTGAGAGCTATGATAAACCCGTTTAATTCATCATAGTCCATTCCCTCAACCTCATAACCGATGTGACGCGAGGTAGCAAAAAACTCCCGTTCTTTGTTGAAACCGGCAAGCCGTGCAATCCTCGAATTAGAACCATCTGCCGCGATCAGAAACGGCGCTTCATACTCCTCGCCGTTACCGGTTACCGTAACCCGGTTATCGCCGGTTTTCACGGCAGTGACATTTACATTGGGTAACACCTCAACACTCGTTGCCAGACAATCATCAAGCATGCTTTTTAACAGTATTTCTTTATTGAGTGCTATGGCTACCCGGTTTTTTATTGGATCATCCTTCAGTTTCGTCCAGTCACCAAACCGCAGCCTCTTTCCGCCCGGCGAGTAAAGATGAAAGCCAAAAACATTTGTGTACGGGCCGTCATAGCGCGCAGAAAACCCGCCCACAGGGAAGCTGATCCGCTTGTCCCGCTCGTTATACAGGGCAAGCTGGCCAAAGGTGTATTCATTGATGGCAAATACGCCGCCATCAAACCTCCTTACCTTACAAATGTCTGTTTTACGCTCCAGGATGACAACCTTTAATCCGTTTTCAGCAGCGATTCGTCCAGCCATTAGCCCGGCAGGTCCCGCGCCCACTATCACGAGATCATATTTATTTACCATTTGATTCTCCTCTTACAAATAAAAATATTTACAGCTATTTTATTAGTCTTCAAAAGGAGCTCGAACCGGGCAAACCTTAATACATATACCGGACTTGGTGCATATCTCTGGATCTATAGTCACCACATCTTGTATCATAGCAATCGC
>JAPLIX010000282.1:0-3032 GCA_026388865.1 Pseudomonadota bacterium
GGCTGACTGGAGGTCGAGGGAGAAGGGGAGGGCGCGAGCGTCATGTCCCAGCCCGGCCAGTACGCGCAGGACCGCTTCAACCTGGACCAGGGTGTCCTGTTCTTCCGTGCCGGCGCCTTCAGGAATCAGGTCGTGAAGGATGGCTATTTTCATGTTACCGGGCAGTACCCTCGGAGACACGGCAGGCCTGAATAATGCCTTCAGCGGCGTGCCGCCGGTGAAGCAGGGCAGAGGTGTGCGCATTGTCGATGCGCTCCCGGGCTGATGTCACAATCATATCGATCAGTTCATGATAGGGTATGCCCGCCAGACGGCAGAGGATAGGAAGGTCCGAGTGTACGGGGTTCAAGCCAGCCAGCGGATTTACTTCTATAAAATTCGGCCTGCCGACACTGTCTGCCCGCAGGTCCACGCGTCCCCCGTCCCTGCACCCGAGCCCGCGCCAGGAAGCAAGCGCTACCTCACGGGCCTGCCGTGCCATTTCATCATCTGCCAGCCGGTAGCGAACGCGCTCCTCGTACAGCTCCTTGTTCATATAAGAATATACATCAGGTTCCGCGGCCGGATTCAGCATAACTTCCATAACCCCAATAGCACTGGCATCGGCACCGGTGCCGACAATGCCGATCGTGAACTCTCGTCCCGGCAGAAAGGTCTCAACGAGAACCGGCTGCTGGTATCTGTCCAGAAGCTTTCGGCAGACGCTCTCCAGGCTCTCCCTGGTGCTGATCTTTGATGCCGCGGAGATGCCCTTGCCGGTTCCTTCAGCAACCGGCTTGGCAAACACCGGAAAGGCAATAGCCGCGGTTTCAATGTCTGCCGCAGTCTCTATTACCGCAAAGTCAGGCGTGGGTATTCCGAGGTCGCGGATTACATGCTTGGTCATGCCCTTGTGCAGCGTGAGGGAGAGAACCAGCGCATCGGAAAACGTGCAGGGGATATGGTAGGCATCAAGCAGTGCCGGCACCACGGCCTCACGGCCGAATCCTCGCAGGCCTTCGGCAATATTAAATACCAGATCCCATCGGTCGCCGCAGGACAAGCGCTTTACCAGGCTCCGGACATTGCCAATACGCTCGGTCTGATACCCCAGAGACTGCAGCGCCTGCTCAAGGGCAGCTATGGTTTCCGGCTTGTCAAATTCTGCCGTCTCTTCTTCGCTGTACCCTAAGGCGAGGTAATCGTCCCTAAGATCATACGTGATGCCAATTTTCATGCGAGGTGGTAATTTTCTTTTCAAAGTGTAAACGCTGCGTTCTCCGTGGCTATTTAAGGCCCACCGTACCGCCCGGGTCCGGATAGCGGTAGGTAATGCCCGCGTAGTTTTTAAGCAGCAGATCTTCTCCCTCACGCCCCACCACATAATCAGGAACAAGAGGGATTTTGCCGCCGCCGCCCGGTGCGTCAACCACAAAGGTGGGAACTGCATAGCCGGTCGTGTGTCCGCGTAGGCCCTGAATAATCTCGAGGCCTTTTTCCACGGGGGTGCGGAAGTGGGCAGAGCCGTGAATGGGGTCACACTGGTAGAGATAATACGGTTTCACCCGGATGCTCAACAGCCCGTGTACCAGCTCTTTCATTGTCGCTATGCTGTCATTGACACCGGCAAGGAGCACGGTCTGGCTGCCCAGCGGAATTCCCGCATCTGCCAGGCGGCCGCAGGCCTGGCTCGCCTCCGGTGTCAGTTCCTCGGGATGGGTGACATGGATGCTCAGCCACAGCGGATGAAAACGCTTGAGCAGGCGGGTGAGGGAAGAGGTGATGCGCTGTGGCAGCACCATCGGCGCTTTGGTGCCGATGCGGATGAACTCTACATGGGGGATGCGCCGCAGCCGGGACAGCAGCCACTCCAGGCTTTCATCTTCAAGGGTCAGCGGATCACCGCCTGACAGCAGCACATCGCGTATGGCCGGATGTGCCTCAATATAGGCAAGGGCCTGCTCCCAGTGCTCCTGCATGTAGCAGTCTTTTGTTTCATTTCCCACGATGCGGGAGCGCGTGCAGTAGCGGCAGTGGGTGAAACAGAAGCCGGTCACCAGAAACAGCGCCCGGTCAGGATAGCGGTGCACAATGCCCGGCGCCGGGCTGTCCCGGTCTTCTGCGAGCGGGTCGCTGGATTCCCCAGGAGACGGTATGAATTCATCATATGCCGGCACCACCGTGCGGCGCACCGGGTGCGTTACATCGATGCCGTCGATAAGGCTTGCATAATAGGGAGTGATGCTGACCGGAAGCTGCCCTGCATGATGGGTCAGCGCTTTGCTCTCATTCTCGGAAATCATTATAAAACGGGACAGGCCCGGCATATCGGTGATGCGGTTGCAGAGCTGCCAGTGCCAGTCGTTCCACTCAGCGCTGGTTATATGCGGATAGAAGCATTTATAAAAAGACCGTGACCGGGAGCTTATCTTGAAACTGATTAAAGAACGCACCGGATGGGCAGCAAGCGGGGATGATTGTTCAGGCTGAGGTAAAAGAAACGGCTGAGTACAACGAGGCGGGCTTATGGGTTGTTTTGCAAGAGATAATTTCGCCAGGCGTCGCATCCTGCCAGGAGGCTCAGATTCTTGGCTGGGAGGTTCTACATCAGCATCACTGGTGAAGTGGCTTTTCTTCATGGTGTATTACTCCTCCGGGATATGTATGCTGGCTGCCTACAACATTTTTCTTTGTCTTTATTAGTGGTCATTGACCATTTTTTTTGCTATTCCCTACTTCATATTTTTTTCTCTGTCAAGAAAAAAGTAACACTTTTTTCACTAAAAGAGTAATTTTTTTTACATTCAGCTATAATCCTGACTTTTGTAAAAAAATAGTCAACAGGTTTGTAATATTTTAAAACCGCATCTTGAGCGCTCAATGGCTCACCGGGCCGTTCATAAGACGATAAAGACACCTTCCCGGTATTGACATGCACAGCAACACCAGTTTTGCGAGCGCCCGGCACAATTTGCTTGCACACTTTGCAGGCTTTGCATGTACCGTGGATGGGCTGATGCTGGTTGTTCATCAGGCGCAAAGGATTTTTCAGC
>JAPLIX010000282.1:3182-4303 GCA_026388865.1 Pseudomonadota bacterium
AAAAAAACTGAGCAGTTTTGATGTCTTCTGCCTTGGCGTCAATGCCATCATAGGTTCCGGTATCTTTCTGTTCCCCGGGCTGCTGGCACGGGAGGCAGGGCCTGCCTCTATTGCGGTATTTCTTAGCTGCGGAATTTTATTAACTTTTGTTGCACTCTGCTATGCAGAGCTTGGCAGCATCTATAAGCGCAATGGCGGCTCTTACGTGTATGCCCGGGAAGCCTTTGGCCGTGATGTCGGCTTTGCCGTGGGGTGGATGTCCTGGGTGACGGCGATATTCAGCTGGGCAGCAGTTGCCAATGCCGTAAGCTCATATGCCGGTTGTTTTGACCCGGTTTTTAATACGCTCGTTGTGGGAAAGTGCATAGCCTGCAGTTTAGTGCTGGTGCTCGGGATTTTAAACTACCGGGGAATAAAACTCGGGGCATGGACGGTTGACACGTTCACCATCGCAAAGCTGGCTCCTCTGATTCTGTTCATTGCCGTCGGCATTTTCTTTGTCTCCGGGGAGCACTATCATCCATTCTGGGGGAGAGGCACCGGCACCTTTGGCCATGCCGTGTTCCTGGCACTGTGGCCGCTGCAGGGCTTTGAAATAGCGCCGCTTGCGGCCGGGGAAACAGATAATCCGCAGCGGGCAGTGCCCATTGCCACCATCGGGTCATTACTAGGTGTAACGGCACTCTATGTGCTGGTGCAGGCAGTGTCAGTGGGGGTGTTTGCCGGCCTGGCGGCATCAACAGAAAAACCGCTGGCTGATGCTGCTGCGGTTTTTATGAAGCCTGCGGGCGCTCTTATTATGGCAGTCGGGGCGCTGGTTTCCATGATCGGGTATACTGCAGGGAACGCTCTCGGCAGCCCGCGCTTTCATACGCCGGCAGGGGCAATCATCCTGACCACCGCTATAACCTTTTGCGCAGCGCTGGTTCTCAACTTTCAGCAGCTGGTGATACTCAGTAACCTTGCCGTCATCTGCCAGTATCTCTCAACCTGCGGTGCTGTTATAGTATTACGGCGTACGCAGCCCCGGCTTGATCGCGGTTTTAAAATACCGTTTGGCAGCGCGGTAGCGGTGGCCGGCTGTATTGTTTCAGTGTGGTTAATGAGGCAGGTAGAGGCGG
>JAPLIX010000489.1 GCA_026388865.1 Pseudomonadota bacterium
CACGACTGAATTAAGGGAAACATTTTCCATGGTCTCCGGATGCAGCACCAGATCGGCATTGTGGCAGTAGGAGCAGCGGAAATTACAGTTGGGAAGGAATAATACCGAGCAGATGCTGCCGGGCCAGTCAACAAACGAGGTCTCAATAAACCCCTTGATGATGAAATTATTATGGTAGCTGGGATCCTTGTGGTACTCTATACACATAGTGTGGTGCAGTCTTTCAAATCAGTTCTGTTACTGATCCATAAGTTCTTTTAATTTTTGCGTGCTGGGCACCTCGCCCCTGAAATCCGCGATAGGGTTCTCTTCCTTGTCTTCAAGAATAAAAGTGGGCGTTGCCTGAACACTGTAGAAGGTTGCTTCTGCCAGGCCGTCTGCGGTTTCCAGGTTGAAATGAAGCACCTGGTAGCCGTCCTTCTGCATTACGCTTCCTACCTCTTTTGCCTGAGGACAGCGCGGACAGTTTTCCTTCCAGAATAATTTTATAACCCCCATTGTTTTATAACCCCCATTTTCTTTATACCCTTTTATTGAAATAACCAAATAACCACAGAGAACAAAAAAAAAAAAAAAAAGCTTTCAGCTATTGTTTATAAACTCTCTTAGTTAAAATAATTTACTTTCAATGAAAAACTGCATGAACTCAAGAAAATAGAAAGGTTCCTGATTTCCTGAGTTCCAGATTCTATAATTTTGTTCTGGAGAACACAGAGAATACTCTGAGCCCTCTGCATTCTATTTTTATTGAAGTTCACAGAGAAAGTCTCTCAGTGCTCTCCGTGGTTCATTTTGTATTCGTTCTAATTCGCCAGGTCCTCAAAGTATCCGTTGTTGCGATAGCGATCGTTCAACTCGCCGAGTTTTCCCTTGTTCCAACTCGACACCTTGGTGAAGTATCCTGTTATACGGGTGATGCCCTCAACATCAGAGGAGTTGCAGTCCTTATACCCGCAGGTATTAGAGAGCCCCCTGCTGGTTCTCCCGCAGGTGTTGCAGCTGGTGAATTCAGGGGAGAAGGCAATCTGGTCATTCTGCGTTCCCTTGAAGACCTTGACCACAAAATTGGCCAGGGACTCTTTTGAGGGCCGTGACTCGCCAAGCCAGATATGGGTGAGTGAGCCGGCCTCAATAATGGGGTGAAAGAGCCCTTCCATCCGCACCCGGTCAATGGGATTGGTCTTTGACGCGACCGCAATATAGGTGGAATTGGTATAGTAGACTTGGCCGGTGGCGATGTTTCCTTTAACCATCCGCAGCGATTCCGGCGAGTGGTATTTCAGATCAAGCTTGGCAAAGCGGTAGGCCGTGCTCTCTGCCGGGGTCTGCTCCAGCACAAAGCGCATCCCGTGCTGCTGGCTGAATTTATCAGTTACAAGTTTCATGTGGGCAATTACCTTCAAACCGAATTTCAGCGACCGCTTGGACTCGTGGAGCTCTTCTCCGGTATGAATCTTAACGAGCTCATTCAGCCCCACCATGCCGATGAGATACGTTGCCCGCTTCATCCGCAAATACGGGGCGCCGTCCTTATTCATGGTGAGAAGCGCCAGGGGGCCGCTTTCACCGAGGGCCAGGAGCTGCTCAATAAAGGCCTTCTTTTCCAGATGGGCTTTTACTGCCAGTTCAACCATGAAGCTTAAATTGGTAAACAGGGTGGTGTCATCCTTGTTGCTCTTGTAGCCGAGGCGCGGCAGGTTGATGGTGACATTCTGCAGCGCGCTGTAGCGCATTTTCCACGGCTCTTTGGCATCATCCAGATCGCTCTGCTCCAGCTTGAAGCTCAAGCGGCAGCACTCGGAAATTTTCGCGGTGTTGCCCCGGTCAAAGACAAAATAGGTATTGCCCTTCTCGCTCGCCACATCACAGATATGGAGCAGGAACTCCTGGTGCCCTTCGGTGCGGAAAAATTTCTCCGTGATGTGCACCAGCGGCTTCGGGAAGAAGAACGGCCTCCCGGTGCCATCGCCTTCCTTGAAGACATCAAACAGATACCAGACAAACCGCTGGGCCTCTTTTTCATACTCAGCATAGGTTTTGCCGGTAAATTCTCCACCGGGCCCAATGGCAGGAACATCCTCAAAGTGCTTGGGAACCTCCCAGTAGAGATTAACATCCGTGAAAATAGCCTGCCCGCCCCGCGCCACTGCCTGCTGGGAGAACTCAAAGATGAGCATCTGGGCAAGCTGCTTGACCTCACGGTCAGTTTTACCCACTAAATAGGGCGCAAAGAAGAGATTGATTGCATCCCAGCCAATGGCGCCGGCAAAATTACTCTGCAGCGCTGCGGCAAATTTAACCATGTGCGCGAGCAGCACTTCCGGGTGCTTGGCCGGCTTGGCCATGGAAAGGGAATTGGGCAGGTTCAGGCCGAATTTTTTAATATATTCCAGTGACTGGCCAGAGCAATAGGGCCGGTCGATGAACCCCAGATCATGCAGATGGAGATCTCCCCGCATGTGGGCATCGCCCACGTCGTCGGAAAAAACTTTGAGCAGGGCGTATTCTTTTTTAATATTTTCGGCGAGCGTCAGGTTGGTTGCCTCAGGGCCGTGCGGCACATTGGCATTTTCCTTGTTGGGGTGCAGGATGAGCTGGTCAACGTCCCAGAGGGGCACTCCAAGACGCGTATGCATCTTGCGGGCTTTCTCCAGCCCCCGCTCTAATAGCTTGGCATCAACCAGTTCCCTGATGAGAGGAGCGGTTACCCAGGTAATTTTTGACGCAAAGATAAAATCCTGAACTTCCCTGCTGATCTCCTCGGCAGTATCTACATCAATATATGTTTCGCGTACCAGAGCATCAACAATCTTTTGCCGGTTCCAGTCCGCAATATCATCGCCTGATGTCCTGACAAAAAGCGCCAGGTCAGTAGTTTCATTAATATTGCTGATTTCTTCTTTCTCCCAACGAGCTTCTACTACGGTCCCCATAAACCCCCTCCCAATATATTCATTATCGATCCATATATCATCTTATTTTGTACGCGATGATAACTACACCACAATATGTAGTGCGTCAAGGGAATTATCCTGGAAATAAAAAAATATTTTTTCATCTTGGTAAGTAATAATTTTATAAAGGATAAACATACTGTTAGATATATTATGGGGTTTTAATGGAAAGAGGCATCCAGGGAGAGAATTATGGTTGGCTGAGTGTGCTCATGAAAAGGTGCTTTTACCGGGCTTTTCGTGCCCTGAAAATGACAGCCCTTGATTAATATAATATATTGAAAAATCTTCTTAAGAAGCCTCCTTTCCGCGGCCGCTGATTCCTTAAAAAACTTTTCAGCAGTGCTTTCTTCTCCGCGTCAATATTTAAAAATACAATGCCCACCTGAAACATGAAGTTTTCACTCTCAGGGGAGAGGTCATACCAGCATACCTCGCCAATAATTTTTAATGTTTTTTCAAAACCATAGAGCTCTACTTCCAAATCAAGCCGGTTCTTTTGCGCGCCCGGGCTCCCGGAAAGCATATGCACGCCGTCAATTTCAATCTGCCTGGTTTCTATGCATATGCCCTCCTCCGAGATATTTCTGCTTTTGACTATGACTGACGTCTGCCCTCCCGGCACCTTATCTTCAGTTATTATCGTAACTTTTACCTGAAGCGGTATCTCCAGTCTGAAAAATTTTCTTTTCTGTACGCCGCGGTTTCCTATTCTTAGCATTGTTTTATTTAGCCGTGGAACTGCTCTTTATTATACGCTGAATAATCGTGGTGGTTGATAAGCCATCGACAAAAGGAAGGGATATCACTTTTCCGCCGGCATGTTCCACCGCATCCCTGCCAACGATGGTCGCAACAGTCCAGTCGCCGCCTTTAACCAGCACATCAGGCTTTAGTTCAGTAATAACCCGCAGGGGATCAAGCTCATTAAAAATAATGACATAATCCACGCTCTCAATGCTGGCCATAACCTCGGCACGCTCATCCTGCGGGACATACGGCCGCTCCTGCCCTTTCAGTGCCCGGACCGAACTATCGCTGTTGATGGCTACCACCAGAACATCCCCCTGTTTTTTTGCTTCCCGGAGCAGCCGCACATGGCCGACATGGATAATATCAAAGCAGCCGTTGGTGAAGACGACCTTTTTATTCGCGCGCTTCAGCTCCGCTCTTACTACCTTCAGCTCTGCAAGTTTTTTTACTTTATCGTTCAACGCTACTACTCCGTGGCCCGTGACATGAACTCATCGCTCATTTCTCAGCACTTTGCTTTGTGCCTTATGCCTCTGTGCCTTTTCAGCATTCCGCAATCAGCATTCCGCATTCAGCAATCAGCATTCCCCGGTCCCTAACTCTCCTTCGCCGTGCAGCGCAATACTTCATGATAGGTGGTGGCTCCCTTCAAGAGCTTTGCTACGGCATTTTCCCGCAGCGGCTTCATGCCCTTCTGGCAGGCCTGCTTTTTTATTGCTTCAGCCGGTATCTTTTCATCAATCATCTTTTTAATCTCATCGTCAACCGGAAGAACCTCGAACACTCCCTGCCGGCCGTAGTACCCGGTCTGCCGGCAGAACCTGCAGCCTTTTCCCCGTTTCAGCTCAACCTCATGCTTGAAGGATACGTCAATACCGAGGCTCCACAGGTCTGCTCCCGACAGTGAATAGGTTTCCGCGCAATGCGGGCACACCGTTCTCACCAGCCGCTGGGCAACTACCCCAAGCAGCGTTGAGCTGATAAGAAACGGCTCCACGCCAAGATCAAGAAGCCGCGTAACAGAGGACGCCGCATCATTGGTGTGCAGGGTGCTCAGCACCAGGTGCCCGGTGAGCGCAGCCTGAATGGCCTGGTGCGCTGTCTCCGCGTCGCGTATTTCTCCAACCATGATAATGTCCGGGTCCTGCCGCAGAATGTTTCGCAGAATTGAACTGAAGGTAATATCCACTGCCGGCTGCACTGCTATCTGGTTGAAATCCTCGCAGACCATTTCAATGGGGTCCTCAACCGTGGTGATATTATTTTCCGGGGTAGAAAGTGAGCGCAGCGCTGAATAGAGGGTGGTGGTTTTGCCGCTGCCCGTCGGTCCGGTAACCAGGATAATGCCATGCGGCTGCTCCAGGAAATTGCGGAACCGTATCAAATCATAGGAGGAAAACCCGAGCTCTTCTAAATCCTGAAACAGAATCGAAGAATTGAGAATTCTCAGGACCGCTTTTTCACCAAACGCGACCGGTATGGTGGATACTCTGCTTTCCACGTCCCGCTCCTCACCCTGCAGCTTGATACGCCCATCCTGGGGTCGCCTTTTTTCTGCGATATTGAGCCGTGAGAGGGCTTTGATCCGCGAAATAACCGCATTATGCACCACCCGGGGCATAGTATAGATATTGTGCAGAATGCCGTCAATCCTCAAGCGCACTATGCCCATGTCACGTTTCGGCTCAATATGAATATCGCTTGCCCGCTGCTCAAGAGCATAATGGAACAGGTACTCTACGGCGTTTTTTATATGCTTATCGGTTGACTCGATTTCACTGACAGATTTTAACTTTGAATACTGTTCAAGATTGCCGAGATCCACCAGCGGCGAAACAAGCTCCTGCTCCGCGAGCACTATAGAGCGCTTAAACCCGTAAAACTCTCTAATCAGCTTGATGATGTCTGATTTAGTACTGACCACCGGAGAAATTTTTAAGCTGCTCACCCGCATAATATCGCGGATCAGCTCCTCATTGAGCGGGTCAACCATGGCAATTTTCAGTTCACCGGAGTCACGGGAGATAGGAACAGCCAGATTTTTTATGGCAAAATTTTTGGGTAACGTCTTGGTCACCACCTCCAGGTCAAGCTCCAGCGGATCGATTTTTTTAAACGGGATGCCGAGCCCCGCTGCTACCTCCCTCATGACCTTCTCTTCGTTCAGGGGCGCTTCCATGCCGTCGTGCTGGAAGGTGAGATTGAATGCAGCTACAATATCAGAGGGTAAAACGTCGTAGCGGGTACCGCTTCCGTTGGCGCTTATCTCATTGATTTTTTCCAGCCGTTTTATCTGCTGATCTTTCTCGGCAAGGATGCGCTGGTGCTGCTCACTGGTTATAATATTTCTCTGGAGCAGGATATCGCATACGTGGTTGAGCGTTAATCCCTGTTTCATGCTGCACTCTTGATTGCCTGTCTTAATTAAACATATCAGCTGCTAATCATCCGGCGGCGTGCTTTAATAATAATACATTATGTAATCGTACCGAAAGCCTCTTTTATTTAATTTAATATAGCATAAGTCCTTCAAGCTCAATAAGTTTTCAGTAATGAGCAGCAAAAAAAGCACGGTTGCAGATAACCGTGCCCTTGGCAGTTGTCAGCGTTCACGAAATATTTAAAAGCCTTCTTCCGCTTCCCCGCTCATTTTTTTTACATCAGAGGCCATTTCTATGGCCATCTTCACATACTGCTTGGCCATGGCCCGGCGGAAGCGGTTGCCGGAGAACATGAACTGCAGCTGTTGCAGAAACGCTTTGGGCCGCACGTAGGTTTTTACCCAGAAGCCGCTGAAAATCTCCTGCAGTTTTTCAGGCGGAATATTTGTCTTGATGACTGATTTGCCGAAGCCGTAATCCTTCCAGTTGTAGCTGGTTATCATATCCTTAGCCTTCAAATCCTCAAACATATCAGTGCCCGGGAAAGGGACTGCCAGGGAGCCGACGATAAACGAGCAGTGGGCCGGATAGAGATATTTCCCGTAGTCAAGAATCGCCTGCAGTGATTCCTCGGTATCCTCGGGCAGCCCGAACAGGAGATACACTGACACCATGATATCAAGCTCGTGTTCAAGGGTATCCATCATGCTTTCAACGGCGCCTGCGTCAAATCCCTCTTTGCCGCATAATTGCCTCATTTTGGGGTCAGGCGTCTCCAGCCCGAAAACAATTTTAAACAGCCCGTTTTTCTTCATCCGCTGCCATAAATCCTGATAGCTCAAAAAAATGTCTTCACGGGTTTCATAATACCAGTAGAGTTTCTCCCCGCATTTCTCAAGCTCATCCAGGAATCCCTCCATCTGAGAGCGCACCAGAAACGAGGCATCATCCTGGAAAAAGAAGGTATCGTGATTAAAGTTTTTCTTCACCCACACCATCTCTTCAACAATCCTGGCGGGATTCCTGCGGCGCACGCCTTCATGGACTTTCCACGTGATGCAGTAGGGGCAGCGGTAGGGGCAGCCCCGCGAGGATGAAGTCGCGAGCAGCCGGTTCCCGACCCAGTGGTATTTATCCAGCGGGAACAGGTGCCAGGCGGGAAAAGGCAGGGAATCAATGTCAGGGATGGGCGCGCGGTCCGGGTTGCGGACGATCGAGCCGCTCGAGTCCCGGAAGGTTATACCCTGCACCGTGGCAAGAGGCTCCCCTGCCTCAAGCGCTTTACAGAGATGGCTGATGGTTGCCTCGCCCTCGCCGCGCACCACGATATCCAGCTCCGGGCATTCATCCAGTGATTCGCGGTCGGTAAAGCTGAAATGGGGACCGCCGGCAATGGTTATAATGTCCGGGCTGATCTCTTTTTTAGCGCGGCGGAA